>NZ_JBFUBU010000024.1:0-120417 GCF_056405595.1 Polaromonas sp. P1_G1 | reverse complement strand
CCTTGTGGATGCGCCGAGGAGCGGAGGTCCAGACGGATCAGGGATCGCGTTGTTTGAGCGAAGCGAGTTTAGCGAGACCCCGTCTGGACCGAGCACCGCAGGTTGCCCGTAGCGCAGCGTAGGGACGCAGCAACCAGGGTCGCCTTTTCTTTTGCTTAMTTTTCTTTTGGCGAAGCAAAAGAAAAGTGAGTAGCCGCCGGGCTACCCCCGGCCAGCAGAACTCAGAAGAGCGCGCACCGCCGGAGCAAGACCCGGCCAAGCGCAAGCTTAGTCTTCCAACTCCGCCTTAGCCATCTCCACATCCAACCTCTCCGTAGCGTCCAGCGGCTTGCTCGCCGCAGCCTGCTCATAAAGCTTGGTGGCTTCTTTCATCTTCTTGTCGCCTTCAAGCATGACCATCCCATTGGCGTACTCGATCATGCCGATGGCGGAGCCAGGGTGCAGTTTCAGGGCGTCTTTGTAGAGCGACAGGCCCACGTCCTTCTTGGCGCCGTAGGTCATGCCGCCAATCAGCGAGCCGACCTTGTCGATCACCTCGGCGTGGAAGGCGGCCAGCGCGATGTGGGCGTCGGCGTGTTTGGGCGAGAGCTTGATGGCCTGCTCGAGTGCGTTCTTCACCTTGGTGCCCAGGCCCTGGGCCAGGGCCTTGGCCACGCTGATGCCCTGGCTGTAGCGGCCCAGCGCGTAAGCCTGCCAGTACCAGGCGTTGGCATTCTTCGGGTCGTCTTTTTGCTGGGCTTCGGCGCGGGCGGCGACTTCCATGAAGAGGTCGAGCTTGGCCTTTTCCTTGGTTTCCAGGTAGGTGGCGTACATGCTGGCGGCCTTGTTGGCCACCGTGATGCCGTCTCCGCCGGCCTTGAGGCCCGCGTCAGAGGCCTTCTGGAATTCACCGTTGTGGAACAGCACCCAGGCCTGCAGCACGTCTGCGTCCTTGGGCAGGGGCTCGCAGTCGCCTGTGTGCAGGCGGGCCCAGCTCTTTTTCAGGCTGGCGGCATCAAATGCGTAGTCGCCGGCATGGGGAAAAGCGGTCCATTTGGCCATGTGTCTTGTCTCCTGTAAAAATTGTTGGTGTTATCAATGAGGGCTGTTTGAAGGAACTCAAGCCGGGTTGCTGTAAGCGCCGACCAGGGCTTGCAGGTGCGCGCGCTGGCTTTGCTCCAGGTAGGGGATCAGCAGGTTGAGCACGTGGTGCGCGCCGCGCAGCAGCGCGGCCTGGGCATTGGCGGGCTCCAGCGCATTGCGCGGGTCGCGCACGTACTCGAAGCTGAGCCAGTAGGTGAGCACCACCACCATGCTGGTGGCCGTGGCCTCGACTTCGCGCGAGTCAATCGTCACGGCGCCGGCGCGGCTCATGCCGTCGAGCAGGCTCTTGATGGCGCGGGTCTTGTTCTTGAGCACCCACTGGAAGTGGGTTTCCAGCCGGCGGTTCTTGCTCAGCAAGTCGTTGAGGTCGCGGTAGAGGAAACGGTACTGCCAGATCAGCTCGAACAGCGTGTGCATGAAAAACCAGGCGTCTTCCACGTCGCGCACGCCGTCGCTGGCGTTGAGCAGTTCGCCCAGGGATTTTTCGTAACGGTCGAACAGCGAGTTGATGAGCTCGTCTTTGGCGGGATAGTGGTAATAGAGGTTGCCGGGGCTGATGTTGAGCTCGGCCGAGATCAAGGTGGTCGACACATTGGGCTCGCCAAAGCGGTTGAAGAGGTCCAGGGTGACCTCCAGAATCCGCTCTGCTGTACGGCGCGGCGCTTTTTTCGCCATAAGTTGTCTACCTCGTATTGTTCTTGAACTCTAACCCGGCGCTGGCCGGCGCGAAACTAGGGAAGTCCACCAAGCCTCAATATCCGCCCATGGAGAACCTTTGGGTTACGCCGCGACCCCCACGCGGGAGGCCGGTTGCAGCGCATGGCTTAAATCCTCCATGACTTCCTCCAGCGAGGCGATGGCGCGGCCCACGCGGGTGGCAGCCGGCCTGGCGGCCACCAGATGGCGCTTGGGGTCCTCCAGAACGTCCAGGTTCAAGGTCACGCCGTGCCGCGCGAGCTTGGCCGACAGCGTGGTCTTGCGCGAGCGCAGCATCTGCCGGGTCTGCTGGTAGGCGTGCTCGGCCAGTTCGCGGCGCTGACGGTAGCTGAAGGTATTGGCCAGGAACAGCTCGGCATCGCGATGGTCGGGCTCCAGCAGCACGATGTCGGTGTCGGGATAGGCGTGCTCGTAGTGCTTCATGCCCAGCTCCAGCCGTGAATGGATCATGGAGCGGAAGGTCTGGCTCATCACCGCGGGCAGGCCGCCGCTGACGATGCGCGGGATGGCCTGCTTTTCAGGCGGCAGGCCGCGGCGCATGACGCGCTGGTCCATGGCCAGCCGGGGAGCGCGCGTGGAATTGAAGGGCACCAGCGGGTTCAGGCAGAACATCAGGTCTATGCCCTCATCCATGGCCACGCCGGCGTGCATGGTCTTCTTGAGGGCGCCGTCCACGTAGTAGTGGCTGTCGATCTCCACCGGCGGGAACAGGCCCGGCAGGGCCGAACTGGCCTGGACGGCCTTGGAGATGGGCACATGGTCCCAGCCGGGGCGGCCGAAGGGCGCGGCGTCGCCGCTGTCCAGGTTGGTCGCCACCAGCGTCAGGCGCGTGCGGAGCTTGCGGAAGTCGTTGGTGCGCCCAGGCTTGGAAAACAGTTTTTCGAGTTGCGTGTCGACTTTGTCGTTGGCAAAAATGCCCGTGGGCAGGGCCGGCCCCAGCGCCTCCAGTGCATGCACAAAAGACTTGCGGCCAAAGGTGGCGCGCCATGCGGCCGACGCGGCCAGGCCGGGCAGGGTGATGCCGCGCCGCAAAAATTCGCCATAAGCCGGCACCATCAGCCAGGCCGGGTCGAACACCTCTGACGCTTTGTCGCCGTTTTCGATGAAGGCCGCGCACAGTTCGCGCGGCGTCATGCCGTTGGCCAGGCCGGCCGCGATAAAACCGCCGGCGGAGACACCGACATAGTGGTGCAGTTCGGTGAAGGAGATGCCTTGCAGGGATTCATCGAGCGCGCAGAGGGCGCCGATCTCGTAAATGGCCCCCAATGGGCCTCCCCCGGCGAGGGCCAAGGCAATGCGCGGCTGGCTCGTGGAGGGTTTGCTTTTTGAACGCTTGGCAGAGGTCATGGAAAGAAAGTGTAGACGGCGGCCCCGGAAATAATTGCTGCTTTGCAGCAAAACCGCGCAGGCGGAGAGGCGCGCACAGGCGTAAAAAAAGGGACGGCATGTCCCTTTTTCTGGTGAAGCTCGAAGTGCTTAAGCCGACTTGCGCGCGGCTGGGCGCTTGGCGGCCGGCGCCTTTTTGGTGGCGGGCTTTGCTGCGGTCTTGGCGGCCGGGGCCTTGCCGCTCATCTTTTGCACGTTGCGGTTCAGTTCGTCGATGCGCGCGATCAGTGCGTCCACGTCCTTGGCGGAAGGCACGCCAAGCTTGTTCAGGGCCTTGGCGACACGGTCTTCAAAAATGTTTTCGAGCTTGTCCCACTGGTGGCCGGCTTTGGACTGGATGTCGGTGGCCATGGTGGCCATCTTGTTGGTGGCCTCGGAGATTTTCCCTTCGGCGACGGCCTGGGTTTTGCGCTGGATGGACAGGCCTTCCTTGACCAGGGTTTCAAACACTTTGCCGCCTTCTTCCTGCGCCTTGGAGAAGGCGCCCAGGCCGGCCAGCCAGATTTGCTGCGCGGACTCTTTGACGGCGCCCGACAGCTGGGGACCGGATTTTTTGTCGGCGCTCATTTTTTGCAGTTTCTTGACCATGGTGGACTCCAGACAGTGAGGGTTGTGGATTTGCGCGGACAGTATGCCGCATAGACCGGAAAATATAAGCCTTCCCCGCGGCGCTGTTTAGGTGCCCCGCTCTATGGAAAAGCACGCCCCGAGCCGCTGAGCGCGGGTTTCTGCTGAATAGAGAGTGATGCGCTTTAAGCAAGAATCAGTTTTCGATCGACAGTTCAGCGGAGAAAACACAACATGCATTATTTCGTCACGGGGGCCACAGGCTTCATCGGCAAACGCCTGGTCAAAAAACTTCTGGAACGAAAAGGCACGACCGTTCATTTCCTGATCCGCAAGGAAAGCGCCGGCAAAGTGGCGGCACTGAGGGAGTACTGGGGCGTCAGCGCCGCGCGGGCTGTCGCCATCCACGGCGACCTGACGAGCAAGAAACTGGGCGTCAGCAGCGAGGACATCAAGAAGCTCAAGGGCCAGGTTGGGCATTTTTACCATCTGGCCGCGGTCTACGACCTGGGCGCCGACGAGGAAAGCCAGATCGCCGTCAACATCGAGGGCACGCGCAGCGCGGTGGAGTTCGCCAAGGCCATCGATGCCGGGCACTTCCACCACGTGAGCTCCATCGCCGCGGCCGGCCTCTATGAAGGCGTGTTCCGCGAGGACATGTTCGAGGAGGCCGAGAACTACGAGCACCCGTACTTCATGACCAAGCACGAGAGCGAAAAAATCGTGCGCAAGGAATGCAAGGTGCCCTGGACGGTGTTCCGACCCGCCATGGTGGTCGGCGACAGCACCACCGGCGAGATGGACAAAATCGACGGCCCCTACTATTTCTTCAAGCTGATCCAGCGCATGCGCCAGCTGCTGCCGCCCTGGATGCCGGCCGTGGGCCTGGAAGGCGGGCGCATCAACATCGTCCCCGTCGACTTCGTGGTCGACGCGCTGGACCACATCAGCCACAAGACCGGCATCGCCAAAAAATGCTTCCACCTGGTGGACCCGGTGGGTTACCGCGTCGGCGACGTGCTGGACATCTTCAGCCGTGCAGCCCACGCGCCCAAGATGAACCTGTTCATCAACGCCGCCTTGCTGGGTTTCATCCCGCGCGGCGTCAAGAAGAGCCTGATGGCGCTGGCGCCGGTGCGGCGCGTGCGCAACGCGGTGCTGGCCGACCTGGGCCTGCCCGAGGACATGCTGACCTTCGTCAACTACCCGACCCGTTTCGACTGCCGCGAGACCATGGCCGCGCTCAAGGGCGCCGGCATCGAGTGCCCCAACCTCAAGGACTACGCCTGGCGCCTGTGGGACTATTGGGAGCGCCACCTGGATCCCGACCTGCACATCGACCGCTCGCTCAAGGGCACCGTGGGCGGCAAGGTGGTGCTGGTCACCGGCGGCTCTTCCGGCATAGGCCTGGCCGCGGCGCACAAGTTCGCCGAGGCCGGCGCGGTCACGGTCATCTGCGGGCGCGACCAGGACAAGCTCGACGAAGCCTGCAAGGAAGCCAAGGCCAAGGGCTACCAGTTCGTGGCCTACCCGGCCGATATCGCCGACATGGCCGACTGCGACCGTTTCCTCAAGCTGCTGATCGCCAACCACGGCGGCGTCGATTTCCTGATCAACAACGCCGGCCGCTCCATACGCCGCGCCATCGAGGCCAGCTACGACCGCTTCCATGACTACGAGCGCACCATGCAGCTCAACTACTTCGGCTGCCTGCGCGTGACCATGGGCCTGCTGCCCGGCATGGCGGCCAAGCGCAAGGGCCATGTGGTCAACATCAGTTCCATCGGCGTGCTGACCAACGCACCGCGCTTTTCGGCCTATGTGGCCTCCAAGGCCGCGCTGGACGCCTGGACGCGCTGCGCGTCGAGCGAGTTCGCCGACGTCGGCATCAGCTTCACCACCATCAACATGCCGTTGGTGCGCACACCCATGATCGCGCCCACCAACCTCTACAACAACGTGCCGACGCTGTCCCCCGAGGAAGCCGCCGACATGATCGCGCAGGCCTGCATCTTCAAGCCGGTGCGCGTCGCCACGCGCCTGGGCATCACCGGCCAGCTGATGCACGCGCTGGTGCCGCGCATCGCGCAGATCGCCATGAACACCAGCTTCCGCATGTTCCCCGACTCTTCGGCCGCCAAGGGCGAGAAGGGCGCCAAACCGCAGCTGTCCGCCGAGGCCGTGGCCATGCAGCAGATGATGCGCGGGATTCACTTCTGACCGGGGCGGCGGCCCTTGCCGCCAGGCCTTCCCGCCGCGAGGCCGAGGGCATAATGTGAGCCGGTGCCGCACTGCAGCGGCGCATGGAAGGTGAGCTCATGATTTTGGTTACGGGGGGAGCCGGATTTATCGGCGCCAATTTTGTTCTTGACTGGCTGGCAGGCAGCGACGAGCCGGTCGTCAACCTGGACAAGCTCACCTACGCCGGCAACATGGAAACACTGGCGCCCCTCCAGGGCGATCCGCGGCATGTTTTTGTCAAGGGCGACATCGGCGACAGGGCCCTGGTCGCTGAACTGCTGGCCAGGCACAAGCCGCGTGCCGTGCTCCATTTCGCGGCGGAGTCGCATGTGGACCGTTCCATCGCGGATCCCGAAGAATTTATCCAGACCAACATCGTCGGCACCTTCCGCCTGCTGGAAGCCGTGCGCCAGTACTGGGCCGGCCTGCCGGACGGCGCGAAGGCCGTGTTCCGCTTCCTGCAGGTTTCCACCGACGAGGTTTACGGCTCGCTCAAACCCGCCGACCCGGCCTTCAGCGAAACCAATCGCTACGAGCCGAACAGCCCCTATTCGGCCAGCAAGGCGGCCAGCGACCACCTGACCCGGGCCTATCACCACACCTACGGCCTGCCGGTGCTCACCACCAATTGCTCCAACAATTACGGCCCCTATCATTTCCCGGAAAAACTGATCCCGCTGATGATCGTCAACGCCCTGGCCGGCAAGCCGCTGCCAGTCTATGGCGACGGCCAGCAGGTGCGCGACTGGCTGTACGTCAAGGACCACTGCAGCGGCATTCGCCGCGTGCTCGAAGCCGGCAAGCCCGGCGAGACCTACAACATCGGCGGCAACAACGAGAAACCGAACATCGACATCGTCCATGCGGTGTGCGCGCTGCTCGACGAGTTGCGCCCGCGCGCCGGTGGCAGCTACCGCGAACAGGTGAGCTTCATCAAGGACAGGCCGGGCCACGACCGCCGCTACGCGATCGATGCTGCCAAGATGACGCGCGAACTGGGCTGGAAGCCCGCCGAAACCTTTGAAACCGGCATCCGCAAGACCGTGCAGTGGTACCTGGACAACCCTGAATGGGTCACCCATGTGCAGAGCGGTGCTTACCGCGACTGGGTCGATGCCCAGTACGCGGCGGCCGCGGCCTGAGCGCGCGCATGAAGATACTGCTTTTCGGCAAGAACGGCCAAGTGGGCTGGGAGCTGCAGCGCAGCCTGGCGCCCCTGGGCGAGCTGGTCGCGCTGGATCGCCACAGCAATGACTTTTGCGGCGACCTCGCCAATCTGGACGGCATCCGCGAGACGGTGCGCCAGGTTCGGCCTGACGCCATCGTCAATGCCGCCGCCTACACCGCCGTCGACAAGGCCGAAAGCGATGCCGGCACCGCGCATACCGTCAATGCCGAAGCGCCGGGCGTGCTGGCGCAAGCGGCGGACGCCGCCGGTGCATGGCTGGTCCATTACTCGACGGACTATGTGTTTGACGGCAGCGGCAGCAAGTCCTGGGAAGAAAGCGATCCGACCGGTCCGCTCAGCGTCTACGGCCGGACAAAGCTGGAAGGTGAGCAGCGCATCGCCGCCCTGTGTGCCCGGCACCTCATTCTTCGCACCAGCTGGGTCTATGCGGCCCGGGGCGGTAACTTCGCCAAGACCATGCTGCGCCTGGCTGCCGAGCGCGACCGCCTGACGGTCGTCAGCGACCAGTTCGGAGCGCCCACAGGGGCCGACCTGCTGGCCGACGTCACGGCCCACATGCTGCGCGGCGCGCTCACGGGGTCCACAGCGGGCTTTGCCGGGATCTACCACGTGGCGGCCGCGGGCGAAACGTCCTGGCACGGTTATGCGCGCTTTGTTCTCGATTGCGCGGCGAAAAGCGGCAGGGCGCTCAAGGCCTCACCGGAGACCGTGGATCCTGTCGCCACATCGGCCTTCCCGACACCGGCGCTGCGCCCGCATAATTCGCGCTTGAACACCGCCAAACTTCGTGGCGCCTTTGGCCTGCAGCTTCCGGCATGGCAGCAGGGCGTGGCCCGCATGCTGGCAGAAATTACCTGATCGCTCACACATGACTCAACGCAAAGGCATCATCCTGGCCGGCGGCTCCGGCACCCGCCTGCATCCGGCCACATTGGCCATCAGCAAACAGCTGCTGCCGGTGTACGACAAGCCCATGGTGTATTACCCGCTGAGCACACTCATGATCGCCGGCATCCGCGAGGTGCTGATCATCAGCACGCCGCAGGATACGCCGCGCTTCGAGCAGCTCCTGGGGGATGGATCGCAGTGGGGCATGAACCTTCAATACGCCGTGCAACCCAGCCCCGACGGCTTGGCCCAGGCCTTCATCATCGGGGAGAAATTTCTGAACGGCGCGCCCAGCGCCCTGGTGCTGGGCGACAATATTTTTTACGGCCACGACCTGCACAAGCTGCTCAGCGAAGCGGATGCCGAAACGTCGGGTGCGACGGTGTTTGCCTATCACGTGAAAGACCCGGAACGCTACGGTGTCGTGGCGTTTGATACCACTGGACGCGCGCGCAGCATTGAAGAAAAACCGGCCGAGCCCAAAAGCCATTACGCCGTCACGGGCCTGTATTTTTATGATGCCCAGGTCGTCGAGATTGCCAAGTCGATCAAGCCAAGCGCTCGCGGTGAGCTTGAAATCACCACGGTCAACCAGCGTTACCTGGAACAAAACCAGCTGAAAGTGCAGATCATGCAGCGCGGATATGCCTGGCTTGATACCGGGACCCACGACAGCTTGCTGGATGCCAGCCAGTTCATCGCGACGCTGGAGCACCGCCAGGGACTCAAGATCGCCTGCCCGGAGGAAATCTCCTGGCGCAACGGATTCATTGACGACGCCCAGTTGCAGAAGCTCGCCGAGCCGCTGGCAAAAAGCGGCTACGGCCAGTACCTGCAGAACCTTTTGAAGGAGGTCGGCCGGCCATGAAAGTCACACCCACGCCGATCGCCGACGTGCTCATCATCGAACCCCGGGTGTTTGGTGACCAGCGCGGCTTCTTCCTGGAGAGTTTCAACCAGCGCGCGTTCAATGCCGCGACCGGCACCGATTTCAGCTTTGTCCAGGACAACCACAGCCGGTCGGCAAAAAACGTGCTTCGCGGCCTGCACTACCAGGTCGGGCAGCCGCAAGGCAAGCTGGTGCGCGTCGTGCGGGGTGCCGTCTTCGACGTCGCGGTTGATATCCGTCCCGCGTCGCCGACTTTCGGCCAATGGTTCGGCCTGGAGCTCAGCGAGGAGAATCACCGGCAGCTGTGGGTGCCGCCCGGCCTTGCGCACGGCTTCCTGGTGCTCAGCGATAGCGCGGAATTCCTGTACAAAACGACCGACTACTATGCGCCCGAGCAGGAGCGCTGCATTGTCTGGAACGACCCCACGCTGGGGATCGCCTGGCCCCTGGAAGGCGGCTCGCCCCTGCTTTCAGGCAAGGATGCCGCGGGTTTGAGCTTTAAAGAGGCGGTGTCCGCACCCTAGAACCCGTGGGTTCTTAAAGGCTTGCCAGGCCGACGAGGTCGCTGTCCTGGGCGTCGGGTGTGAACCCGCTGACGTGCTTGAGCAGCAATATCCGCAAGGTGGCGGTGTCGTTGGCTTTCACCGCCTGCTTGAGCACTTCCAGGTCTCCGCGGAAATCCGCCCAGGGCACGAACTCTTCGTGCGCCTTGAGGATGCGGGGATGCAGCGTCGCGACGGGGTTGTCGCCGATCAGCAGCTCTTCATACAACTTCTCGCCGGGGCGCAAACCGGTGACTTCGATCGCGATGTCGCCGTCGGGGCGGTTTTCGTCGCGCACCGTGAAGCCGGAGAGCTTCACCATGCGGCGCGCCAGGTCGATGATGCGCACCGGCTGGCCCATGTCCAGCACATAGACTTCGCCGCCTTCGGCCATGGCGCCCGCCTGCAGCACGAGCTGGGCGGCCTCGGGGATGGTCATGAAATAGCGCGTCACGTCGGCATGGGTCAGGGTGATCGGGCCGCCGGCTTCAATCTGGCGCCGAAACAGCGGCACGACACTGCCGCTGCTGCCCAGGACGTTGCCGAAGCGGACCATGGCAAAGCGCGTGCGGTTGTTCACTGCAGGGGCTCCAGGGCCGAAACTCGGGGCCGGCGTTGCGGAGAGCGCTTGCAACACCATCTCGGCGAGACGCTTGCTGGCGCCCATGACGTTGGTGGGCCGCACGGCCTTGTCGGTGGACACGAGCACGAAATGGCTGACACCGGTTTCTATCGCGGCGCGTGCCGCATTGAAGGTGCCCAGCACATTGTTGGCGACCCCCTCGGCGGGATTGCTTTCGACGAGCGGAACGTGTTTGTAGGCGGCTGCGTGGTAAATCGTGTGCGGCTGGTAGGCCCGGCAGATTTCCAGCATGCGGCCGTAGTCGCGGACATTGGCCAGCAAGGGGGCAATTTCCACGGCCTCGCCATGTTCGGCAATGCGCCGGCATAGGTGACCCAGCTCCTGGTGGATGCTGTAGAGGCCGAACTCGCTGTGTTCGACAAGGATCAGGCGCGCGGGCCGCTCCTGCAGTATCTGGCGGCACAACTCGCTGCCGATGCTGCCTGCGGCGCCGGTGACCAGCACCACTTTGCCCTTCAGGTTGCGCGCCAGCAGCGCGCGATCGGGCGGCACGGGATCGCGGCCCAGCAAATCTTCCACATCAAGGTCTTTGATGTCCGCCAGCGCCACGCGGCCATGGGCAACATCCGTGAGGCCGGGCAGGGAGCGCACGTGGACCGGCAAGGGCTGTAGTTCGTTCAGGATCTCGTTGCGGCGGGCACGGGTGATGGACGGCAAGGCCAGCAGCAGGTCGGTGATCTCGAGTTGTTTCACCAGGCCGGGCAGCTCTGCCGGCGCATAAACCGGCACATGGTTGATGGTCAAGCCCTGCAGCGCCCGGCTATCGTCAACAAATCCCAGCAGTTTGAATTCATGGGAGGTGGCGATGGCATTGGCGATCTGCACGCCTGCGGAGCCCGCACCGTAAATCAGCAGGCGGCTGACTGGCAGGCCCCGGCGCTGACCGGCTGAAAGACTGCTCAGCCATTGCCGCGCGGCAGCCCGGCTGCCGCCCACTAGGAGTATCAGTATCAGGGGTTGCAGCAGGCCAAGGGAGCGCGGCACGTCCGGCCATGACATGAATACCAGCAGCCCGGAAAACAGCACCGCGTACAGCGATACGGCAATCACCAGCGCCCGCATCGCCGCCAGGCCGCTATGCCGGAAAACTGCCCGGTAAAGGCCATTGCGCCAGAAGATCGGAGCGGCCAATACCGGTGCCAGCGCGTAAGGCCACCACTGGTGGACGCTATAGGGCCAGTGCAAAGCGTCCAGCCGCAGCGAGTAGGCGATCCATACGGCCACAATACCCATGACGACGTCCGCGAACGCCACCACGAGTTGCTTGACGCGCCGTGATTGGCCCAGCAATTTCTGTTTGATCATTGACTTCGCATCGTAGGGGTTATGCCGGTTATGCGGCTTAGTGGGAAACGCCGTCGCGGCGCAGCACCTTGGCCGCGGTCAGCCACAAAATCCGGATATCAAACCAGAGTGATCGCCGCCGCAGATACTCTGCATCCAGCGCCACTTTTTCGGGAATCGGCAGTTCGTCACGGCCATTGATTTGCGCCCATCCCGTGAGCCCCGGAACCAGTTCGTGCACCCCCTGCGCCGTGCGCAAGGCAACCAGGTCATCCTGGTTGAACAAGGCCGGCCGCGGCCCCACAAAGCTCATGTCGCCGACCAGGATGCTCCAAAGCTGCGGGAGTTCGTCGAGGCTGCTTTTGCGCAGAAATGGACCGATGGGGGTCAGGTGCGCCGCCGGGTTCGCCAGCAAATGCGTGGCAACCGCCGGCGTACCCGTGCGCATGCTCCTGAACTTGGGCATCCTGAATATCCGATTCCGTCGGCCAACGCGATCAGACCAGTACAAAGCGGGACCGGCGGATGTGAGCCGGACCAGGATGGCTACGATCAGGATGGGAAGGGCCAGAACGCCCGACAGCAGAATGGCCAGGGCCAGGTCGAATAGCCGCTTCAAAGGAACCGCGCCTTTTGCTGGTTTGAATTTTTCATGTTTGATTCTTTAATACCCAGCCTCCCGGGTAACCCCTGTAATTTCCACGCAGCAGCATGTGACGCTCGATTCTATGCCGACGTAAATTTGCGGTAACGCCGTCCGCAAACCTTGGCGCGAGCTCCGGGCCGCCTCGGTGAGGTGGAAAAAGGAGTTTCATGGAGCTATACTGTTCATCAATTGAACAAGCTCCGTCCCGCTCCCTCTGCCGATTAAGGTACAGAATTTTCGCAGCAGCGATAACAAGTTTGCGTATGCCTATCTGCTGACGCCGACAGGGATGGCGGAGTATGAGTCGTTGCAAGGGGAATCGAGCAATTGAAAACCGGGATCGACAACGAATGAGCTTACCTACGATTCAAGCAAGGCCGGTAGTTCTCTGCGGTGGATCCGGAACGAGGCTCTGGCCGCTTTCGCGAACGGGGTTTCCCAAGCAGTTCCTTTGCCTCACGGGTGAAGAGAGCCTGTTTCAACTGGCTACGAAGCGGTTGATGAGCGTAGGTGATGCGCAAATCAATGTTACGGCTCTGTGCATCGTTACCAATGAGGAGCACCGCTTTCTGGCGCAGGAGCAGTTGCGCGAAGTAGGGATTGAGCTGGGGTGTTCGCTTCTTGAACCCGTGGGACGTAATACTGCGGCAGCTCTGACTTTGGCGGCCCTTGCTGCGATGGAAAATGGAGATGATCCTGTTCTGCTCGTGACCCCTGCTGATCAAATCGTTGCCGATCAGCCGGCTTTCGTTACTGCCATGCAAGCAGCGATTCGCGAAGCTGCCACCGGTGGCATTGTCATCCTTGGTATTACGCCGGATCGGCCGGAAGCCGGTTATGGTTACATCAAGGCCGTATCAAATGCCGTCTCGCCGGCACCAAGTTTCACGGTGGAACGTTTTGTTGAGAAGCCCGATGCCGCAATGGCAAGGCGTTATCTCGATGCGGGCGGGTATTACTGGAATGCGGGAATGTTCGTGCTGAAGGCCTCGGTGTGGATGGCGGCGCTGGAATGCTTCCGCCCGGATATCGCCCAAGCAACCCGCGCCGCATGGGAAAAGCGCAGCATCGACCAGAAATTTGTTCGCCCCGGAAAGCAGGAATTCACCGCCGTCCCTGCCGAATCCGTCGATTACGCCGTGATGGAACGCTGCTGCGGTAGCGATTTTTCACTAAGGATGGTACCGCTCGATGCAGGCTGGAGTGACCTCGGCGCTTGGGATGCCGTCTGGAAAGTTCTACCCAAGGACGACAAGGGCAATGCCTGCTTTGGGGATGTCTTAACCGTTGACAGCCGGAATACCCTGGTACATGCCACCAGCCGTCTTGTCAGCCTTGTTGGCGTGGACAACCTCATCGTTATCGAAACGCCCGATGCTGTCCTGGTGGTTGATCAATCTTGCAGCCAGGACGTCAAGCACATCGTCAACCAGCTCACTGCTGGCGGGCGGGAAGAGCTCGCGATGCACCGCAAGGTCTATCGCCCCTGGGGCTGGTACGACAGCATTGACGATGGGCCGCGTTTCAAGGTCAAGCGCATCCAGGTCAAACCCAAAGCAAGTCTCAGTCTGCAAAAACATCATCACCGGGCAGAGCATTGGGTAGTGGTAAAGGGTACGGCGGAGATCACCTGCGGGGACAAGACGATCATGCTTACCGAAAACCAATCCACTTATATCCCCTTGGGCGAAATTCATCGCCTGACCAACCCCGGCACGATCCCATTGGAAATTATTGAAGTGCAGTCGGGTAGCTATTTGGGTGAAGACGATATCGTCCGTTTTGAAGATCGGTACGGACGGAGTGACCGATAAGGGGCGCCGCAAAAATTTATGTCGCCGGCCATCGGGGCATGTTCGGCTCGGCCATTGAAATGGTGCGCGAAGATTTCAAGGCCGCCGGGCGTAACGAACTGATCAAGCATCTTGGCTTCAAGACGATGGATCACCACGAATGACTGCGCAGCACCATCAGCCCCTGATTGAGCTTCTGCGCCGGCTGGGATATCACATCAGCCAACGGCGCCGTGTCCGGTGACGCCGTCCGCAAACCTTGGCGCGAGCTCCGGGCCGCCTCGGTGAGGTGGAAAAAGGAGTTTCATGGAGCTATACTGTTCATCAATTGAACAAGCCCTGTCCCGCCCCCTCCTTTCCCTCGAGGTGCTTCCGGCTGGTGGATTGAAGGGTCTTACCCTTATCTGGTCCTTATCTGGTCGGTCCAAATTTAAAAATGTCCACTGAAGAATCCCATTTGCAGGTGCTACGTTTGCTGCAGACAAATCCGCGAGTCAATCAACGCGGCCTGGCGGATGCGCTAGGGATCAGTCTTGGCAAGACCAACTACTGCCTCAAGGCACTGATGAGCAAAGGGCTGATCAAGGTGCAGAATTTTCGCAGCAGCGATAACAAGCTTGCGTATGCCTATCTGCTCACTCCCGCTGGGATTGCCGAAAAGGCCAATCTGACCGCCCGGTTTTTGAAACGGAAGGTTTCCGAATACGAAGCCCTGAACCAGGAAATACAACAGTTGAGGCGGGAACTGGAAAGCGCCGAGGGCGCTGCACCGGATGCCGCCGAGCCGGGTGCGGCGATGGGTGCACGGTCATGAAGGCCAATGAGGTCGGCGCACCGGCCGGCAGGGGGTTGCTTGTCCGCCTGTGGTTCCACTTGAGCCGGCGCCGGCGCGGGCAATTCTTTCTGCTGTTGGGCCTGATGCTGCTCAGTGCTTTCGCTGAAGTGGTGAGTTTGGGGGCTGTATTGCCCTTTCTGGGAATCCTGACCGCGCCGGAGCGGGTCTATGCCTATCCGGGGGTGGCGTCCACGGCCCAGTCTCTGGGGCTTGCTTCCGCTGACCAACTGCTTTTCCCCATTACCGTGGCATTTGCTGTGGCTGCCGTTGTGGCGGGTGTCCTGCGAATAGCCTTGCTGTGGATGAGCACGCGGCTTGCTTTCGGCAGCGGCGCCGATCTCAGCCTTGATATTTATCGCCGCACGCTGTATCAGCCCTATCCCGTCCACATCTCACGCAACAGCAGTGAAGTGATCAGCGGGATTACCAGCAAGGTCGCTACGGCAGTCTCCGTGCTCAATCAGGTATTGACACTGATTAGCTCGACGGTATTGTTGGGCGCAATCATGTTGGCACTTATTGCCATCGACCCGAAGATCGCCCTTGTGTCTGCCATTGCCTTTGGCGGCGCATATGGACTGATCTCGACGCTGTCGCGCCGCAAGTTAAAGCGCAACAGTCAGCGTATGGCTACGGGGCAAACTCAGGTTGTCAAAGCGCTTCAGGAGGGTTTGGGCGGCATCCGCGATGTGCTTCTTGATGGTACTCAACCCATCTACTGCGCGGAATTTCACCAGTCCAGCCAGCAGCTCAGGCACGCGCAGGGGAACAATGTGTTCCTCGCCGGGAGCCCCCGTTTCGCGATGGAGTCACTGGGCATGGTCCTTATCGCCGTTCTGGCGTACGGCTTAAGCCGCCAGCCTGGCGGTATCGCCACAGCACTGCCTGTCCTCGGCGCGCTGGCTCTAGGCGCGCAGCGGATGCTTCCCGCCCTGCAGCAGGCGTATAACGCCTGGGCCACCATTCGTGGAAGCCATGCCTCGCTCGTTGAAACCATCATCCTGCTGGACCAACCCGTTCCGCCCGAGCTGCTGTTGCCTCCTCCGTTACCGTTGCGGTTCAAGCACTCGATACGGTTTGAAAACGTCAAGTTTCGTTACTCGCCTGCCGGCCCGTGGGTGCTTGACGGCCTGACTCTGGAGATTCCTAAAGGGGCCAAAATCGCTTTCGTCGGCAGTACGGGCAGTGGGAAAAGCACGACGCTGGATTTGCTGATGGGCTTGGTGAATCCGGTGGAAGGTGCGTTTCTGGTGGATGGTCAACCCCTTTCGCAGAATCAGATCCGTGCGTGGCAGCGCACGATTGCGCATGTGCCGCAGAGCATCTTTCTGGCTGATGCCACAGTGGCGCAAAACATAGCGCTTGGTGTGCCGCCGGCGGAAATCAATATGGAACGGGTTCGCCAGGCCGCAGCGCAGGCGCATATTGCCGAGTTCATAGAAGCGCATCCGGACGGTTACAGCGCTGCAGTTGGCGAGCGTGGGGTGCGTCTTTCAGGGGGGCAACGCCAACGCATCGGGATTGCCCGTGCCTTGTATAAAGAAGCTGATGTGCTCGTCTTTGATGAGGCGACCAGTGCACTGGACAACGCCACGGAGCAGTCTGTCATGGAAGCTATCCAAGGGCTGGGCCCACATCTGACCATCATCCTGATCGCGCATCGGCTCACCACAGTCAGGGAGTGCGATACGATTTTTGAACTCGAGGGTGGTCGTGTAGCGGCGCAAGGCACATATGGCGAGTTGCTTGCTGCCAGCCCTGGCTTTCGTCAGATGGCCGCAACCGTGGTGCAAGTGCAATGACCGCACCCGTTCTTTCTTCTGGACGTCGCATCCTGGAGCTCTCCTGCTTCGTGTCGGTTGCACACCTGGCCGGGATTTTTGGCCCTTATTCAGCATGAAAAAAAAGCGACTCCTTATTACCGGCGGAAGCGGGCTGCTTGCACTCAATTGGGCCTGCGCCTTGCGCGGCACCTGGGACGTGACCCTGGGAACACACCAGCATCCGGTTGAGCTTGCCGGCGTCAGCGCACGTCCTTTGGTTCTGGATGATCCGGACCGGCTGCGAACCCAATTCGAAGAAGTTTCACCCGATCTTGTCGTCCATACCGCGGGGTTGACCAGCGTGGATCGCTGCGAACAGCTTCCGGCGCTTGCCCACCAGGCCAATGTCGAAATCGCCAGAAACGTGGCGCAGGCCGCCGCCACGCAGGGCGCCGCGCTGGTTCATGTCTCGACGGATCATCTTTTCTCCGGCCGGCAAAGCATGTGCACGGAGGCCGAGCTGCCTCAGCCCGTAAACCACTACGGCAGGACCAAGGCGCTCGCGGAAACCGCCGTAATGCAGGTGAATCCCGCGGCGCTGGTGGTGCGCACCAATTTTTTCGGCTGGGGCCATGCCACGAGGCAGTCCTTCACCGACTGGCTGATTTACAACCTGAGGGCCGGCAAGGAGCTGTCCCTGTTCGACAATGTTTTTTTCACGCCGATTCTTGCCGATGCACTGGCCCTGGCCGCGCATGAACTGGTGGAGAAGGGCGCTTCGGGCGTTTTTAACCTGGTCGGCGATCAGCGCATGTCCAAATACGAGTTTGCCTGCATTCTGGCAAAGGATTTCTCGCTGCCCGAACACCTGCTTTTGCGGCACAGCTTCGATGGCTCCGAACTCGTGGCGGCGCGGCCGCATGACATGTCCCTGGACAATCGCAAGGCGCGCGAGGTCCTGGGACGGGACCTTGGCGGCGTGCCACAGTTCCTGGCCGCGCTGCGCCAGCAGGAGTTGTCAGGGCGCGGCGCCGAACTACTGAAGTCAGTCAACCCAAAATAAGAATGGACCTATCGTGAACATGATTTCCTATGGACGCCAACATATTGACGAAGAAGACATCCAGGCGGTGGTGGCCTGCCTGCGCAGCAACGCCCTGACGCAGGGACCCATGGTCGCGCAGTTTGAGCAAGCCGTCGCCGACTACGTGGGCGCCCGTTATGCGGTGGCTGTTTCGAGCGGGACAGCCGCTCTTCACATGGCTGCACTGGCTGCCGGGGTGGGCCCCGGCAATGCGCTCTTGACGTCTCCCATCACTTTTGTGGCCACCTCGAACGCCGCAGTCTATGCGGGCGGCACGCCCCTGTTTGCCGACGTGGATGCGGATACGGTCAACATATCCCCGGCGGCCGTCGAAAAGAAGCTGAAGGAGCATCCCGAGATCAGGGTCATCAGCCCGGTGCATTTTTCGGGCCTGCCTTGCGACATGGCGGCCATCAAGAAGATGGCGGACGGCGCCGGCGCGGTGATTGTTGAAGACGCCGCCCACGCCCTGGGTTCGCGTTATGCCRACGGTTCGCCGGTAGGCAATTGCAAATACTCGCTGATGACCGTTTTCTCGTTCCATCCCGTGAAGTCGATCACCACCGGCGAAGGCGGGCTGATCACCACCAACGATGAGGAAACCTATCGCAAGCTGCTGCGCCTGCGCAGCCACGGGATCAACAAGGAAGCGGATACCTACCAGCTGCCGGAGAACGCCCAGACCGACGGCGTTCCCAATCCCTGGTACCACGAGATGCAGGAGCTGGGCTTTCATTACCGGATCACCGACATCCAGTGCGCGCTCGGCGTGTCGCAAATGAAAAAGCTCGACATGTTTGTTGCGCGCAGGCGCGCGCTCGCCAAACGCTACGACGCGGCCTTTGCCGGGTCAAAATTGATCAGGCCCGCCCAGACGGCCGGCCGCGACCGGAGCGCGCATCACCTCTATCCGGTGCGCATCGACTTCGCCGCGGCGGGCACCACCCGCGCGGTGTTTATGGGCGAGCTGCGCCAGCGCGGCGTGATCGCGCAGGTCCACTACATCCCGGTGACCATGCAGCCCTTTTACCAGCGCTTGGGATGTGTTAACGCCGACTATCCGCAAGCCAACGCGTACTACGCTCAAGCGCTAAGCCTGCCGCTGTATGTCGACCTGACCGATGCGCAACAGGATGGCGTCATTGCCTTGTTGCTGGAGCTGCTTGGATGAAGCTGGCGCTCGGCACCGCCCAGTTCGGCCTGGCTTACGGTATCGCGAATACCGACGGCCAGGTGACGGCCCACGCGGCCGTCAAGATTCTTGCGCGCGCCCAAGCGGCCGGCATGGACACGATCGACACGGCGATTGCCTATGGCCAAAGTGAGCAACGACTGGGCGAAGCCGGCGTCGGAGGCTGGAATGTTGTTTCCAAGCTGCCGGCTATTCCTGAAGGGTGCGCTGACATACAGGCGTGGGTTACCGCGAATGTGGATGCTTCGCTGGCAAGGCTAAGGGTGCCGCGTCTTCGCGGCTTGCTGCTGCATCGGCCCGGCCAGCTCCTGAGTGCGGATGGGCGGCAGCTGTACCAGGCTCTGTTGCAGCTCAAGCACGCCGGGAAAGTCGAAAAAATCGGGATTTCAATCTACGAACCGACCGAGCTCGATGAGCTTTGCGCCCAGTATGTGTTCGATCTTGTCCAGGCGCCCTTCAATGTGCTTGACAGACGGCTGGCCACCTCGGGCTGGCTGCATCGGCTGCATGCCGAAGGCGTTGAAATCCATGTGCGTTCGGCCTTTCTGCAAGGGCTGCTGCTTTGCGCAACAGGGAAATCACCTGCCGGCTTCGAGCGATGGGAGCCCCTGTGGTCGTCATGGCGGGCCTGGGTCACCAGTGCTGGTGTGAATCCTTTGCGCGCCGCACTCGGCCATGTTCTTTCCTACCCGGAAATCGACCGTGTCGTGGTTGGCGTTGACAGCCTGGACCAACTCAATGAAATTCTGGCCTGTGCGGAATCCGGACAGCGACGGGCGCCGGATGCACTCGCGACGACCGATTCCGATTTGCTGAATCCGGCGCGCTGGCCGGCCTTTCTTTAATTCGACCATGGACTTGCTGCTCATCATCCGTGGATTGGCTGCCATCCTCACTGTGGTCTGGCACGCCATTGGATATCAAGCGGGCCTGCGCTTGGTCGCCGGGCACAGCACACGGTAGAGAAACTGACATAAACAAGGAAAAACCATGACCATCGAAATCATCGCCGAACTCGCGCAGGGGTTTGAGGGGCGTCCCGAACAAGCCCGCCTGCTCATGAAAGCCGCCGCTTCCGCTGGCGCGGATGCGGCCAAATACCAGCTGGTGTATGCCGACGAGCTGGCGACGCCGGACTACAAATACTACGACCTGTTCCGTTCGCTGGAAATGACGGACGAGGTGTGGATGGGCCTGTCGAAATACGCAACAGAACTGGGCATTACGCTGCAGGTCGATATTTTCGGTTCGCGCAGTTTGAAGCTGGCGGAAGCCATAGGCGCTTCCGCGGTCAAACTCCATGGCACCGACATTGCCAATCTGGGCTTGCTCGCAGAAGTGGCCCGCAGCGCGGTTCCTAAAGTGTTGCTGGGCGCGGGCGGTGCGTGGTCGGCTGAAATCGAACACGCCGTTGCCGCACTCCAGAACAAGGAGGTCGTGGTCCTTCTCGGGTTCCAGGGTTACCCGACGCCGACTGAGACCAACCAGATCGCCCGGGTCAGGCTGTTGGTGGAACGCCTGGCCAAGGGGCACCCCCATGTATCGATTGGCTTTGCCGATCACGCCTCCCCGGACAGTCCCCTGAGTTACGCATTGGCTGCGGTTGCGCTGGGCGCGGGCGCGCGCGTTATCGAGAAACACCTGACCTTCGGCCAGGTCATGAAGCTTGAAGACCACGAGTCGGCACTCAATCCAGACCAGTTTCTGGAATTCACCCAGACCTTGCGCGCCTGCTCGGAAGCCATGGGGTCGGCCGGCGACGCAATGGATTTTGGGATGAGCGAATCGGAGCAGGGCTATCGGAAAGTGATCCGGCGCCATGTGGTCGCAGGGGCCGATCTGGACGCCGGGCGGGTCATTTCGCCCGCCGACCTCGTGCTCAAGCGCACGTCTTCGGAGCAGATCATGACCGACCTGGCGCCGGTTTACGGCAAAACCCTGAAACGCAAGATTCTAAAAAACGCGCCGGTCGCCGCGGCCGATATTGAATAGAGGGGCCGGTATGCAAAGAAGACTTGTCGCCGCCATTGCCTGCCGCAACCAGGGCGCGCGCCTGTATGGCAAGCCCGTCCAGAACCTGGATGTCGAACACGGCATCCGGATCATCGACAACATCATCGGCTGCCTTGAAACGATTGACTGCATTGACGAGATCGTTCTGGGAATTTCGGAGGGCGTCGAAAACGAGGTGTTCAAGGTCATCGCCGGGCAAAAGGGCTTGCGGTATGTCGTTGGAGATCAAATCGACGTGTTGTCCAGGCTGATCGATTGCGGTCTGCTTGCCGGCGCCACCGACGTGTTCCGGGTCACCAGCGAGTCCCCATTCCTTTACTTCGATCCTGTCGAGGATTTGTGGCGCCGTCATCAGGCCGATGGCGCGGATGCTTCTTTCCTCGATGACGTGATTGACGGATGCGGTTTTGAAATCATTTCCCTGAAGGCGCTACAGGAGTCCCACGAAAAAGGGGAAAAAAAGCACCGTTCGGAACTGTGCTCGCTTTATATTCGCGAGAATCACCAGCATTACCGCATCATCAAGGCCGATGCGCCCCCGGCCCTAATTCGCAAGGACTTGCGCCTGACCGTCGACAATCCCGAAGATCTGGCGGTATGCCGGATCATTTATGGCGTTTTCAAAAATTCGGCCCCGCGAATCTCCGTGCCTGAGGTCGTCAAATTCCTGGACGCCAATCCAAAGTTGATTGAAATGACGGCGCCGTTTGCTGAGGCGGGCTACGCAACCATGTACCGCTGGGGCTGATCAAGATACCCATCCGCATAAAACCTGACCGGAAACGTAAATGAATAAAGTCACTAATTACGAGTTATCCCGCCGATTTTCCGCCGAAGTGCATGACTACATCCCCGGCGGCGCCCACACTTATTCCAAGGGGGACGACCAGTTTCCCCTGAATGCACCCGCCGCCATCGTGCGCGGCAAGGGTGCGCGGGTTTGGGATCTGGACGGCAATGAATTTATCGACTGCAGCATGGGCCTTACTTCGGTCTGCATCGGCCATGGCTATGAGCCCGTCGCCCAGGCGGTGTCCGATGCAGCCTTTCAGGGCACCAACTTCCAGCGCCCTGCTGTGATTGAACTGGAAGCGGCCAAGCTCTTCCTCGAAACGGTGCAGTCTGGCGACATGGTCAAGTTCGCCAAGAACGGTTCCACGGTGACGACCGCGGCCGTCAAGCTTGCCCGCGCCTTCACGGGCCGCAACAGGGTTGCCATCGCGAAAGAGCACAATTTTTTCAGCTTCGACGACTGGTTCATCTCCACCACTCCCTGCGACTTTGGCATTCCGGCCCAGGTCCGCTCGATGACCGCCACCTTCAGCTACAACAACTACGCGTCTGTCGAGGCCTTGCTTGCCGACAAGAACCATGACATCGCGTGCCTCATCATGGAGCCCGTCAAGTTCGACCCTCCCATCGATAATTTTTTGCACAAGGTGGCTGCGCTTTGCAAGGACCGGGGAGTACTGTTGATCCTCGATGAGATGATCTCCGGCTTCAAGTGGGACCTCAGGGGCGCCCATAACTTCTATGGCGTGAAGCCCGACATGGCGACCTGGGGCAAGGGGATTGCCAACGGTTTTTCAGCTTGCGCGTTGACCGGCCGCGCGGACATCATGGAGCTGGGCGGCATTCGCCGCGAAGGGGACGACAAGCTCTTTCTGATCTCCACAACGCATGGCGCGGAGACCATAGGCCTGGCAGCCATGATCGCTACCATACAGGCGTTTAATCAGCACGACATGATCGCCAGCAACTGGGCCAGGGGCGAAGCATTGAAGCTGCGCCTGGAGCAGGTCATTGGCAAGCATGGGCTCGGGAAATCGTTGCAGCTGCTGGGTTACCCTTGCCTTTTTGCGCTGGCCTGCCGCAATGCCGAGGGTGAGGCCGACGATGCCTTCCGCACCCTGATGCTGCAGGAAATGATCGCGCGCGGGATCCTGTTCCAGGGGCTTTTTTATCCGACCTGGTCGCACCAGCAGGCGGAGATGGATCTCCTTGTCATGGCGTTTGACGAGTCCTGCGCCATCTACCGCAAAGCCGTCGACGCTGGAACCACCAGCCAGTTGTTGATTGGCCGGCCCGCGAAACCCGTTTTCCGCAAAAAAATCTAGCTGGCGGCCGAGTGGACGTTTTTTTTCGCACAGACGCTTCGGCCATCATGGGCTACGGCCATGTGATGCGTTGCCTGACCCTGGCCAGCGCCTTGCGCAAGCATGGATTGCAGTCCACGTTTGTGTGCAAACAGCATGCGGGAAATCTGAGCGAGCTTATTGAGGAGCGTGGGTTCGCCGTTGTCCGCCTTCCGGTGACGGAGACGGCTTCTTCCGCCTTGGAAAAGACGCACGCCGATTGGCTCGGATCGTCGCTGATAGAGGATGCCCGGCTGACCCGCGCCGCTATCGAGCAGGCGGGTGCGCGGCCGCAATGGCTGATTGCGGACCACTACGCGCTGGACCATCAGTGGGAGACCCTTCTTCGCCCAGCGGTGGACCATTTGATGGCCATTGATGATCTTGCGGATCGCTTGCATGCTTGCGAGATATTGCTGGACCAGAATTTCTTCCTGAACCTGCAACAGCGTTACATCGATAAGGCCCCCTCCGATTGCGCAATGTTGCTTGGCCCGAAATATGCGCTGCTCCAACCTGTTTATGCGGAGCTTCATGCGCGTGCCGAGCCCAAGAGCACGGTGCGCCGGATATTCGTGTTCTTTGGAGGCGCCGATACGATGAATCTGACGGGGCGGGCGATCAGCGCCTTTCAGAAACTGGCGCGACCCGACATCCGGCTGGACGTTGTGATGACGAATGGAAGCGCAAGGTACGAAGATGTCCAAAAACAAGTGGCGGGATATTCCAACATCTGCCTGCATGGTTCTTTGCCCTCGCTGGGTCCCCTGATGGCGACGGCCGATCTTGCGATCGGCGCCGGCGGGGCAACGGTTTGGGAGCGCTTATGCCTGGGTTTGCCTTCCGTGGTGATCGGTCTTGCCGAGAACCAAAAACCTGTTTGCCAAGATCTCGCAAGCGCGGGCCTCATCCGCTACCTTGGATTTCAGGACCAGGTGGATGAGGGTCTCATCTTCAGTGCATTGAGTGACATCATCGAATCGGAAGACATCTCCGAATGGTCTCGCCGGTGCCATGCCGTGTGCGACGGAGAGGGCGCGCAGCGGACGGCGGACCTGATGATTGCCCGAACTCTTCAATTGGCCGGCCGCGTCGTTGTTGCCCAAGGGAAAACAAATCATGAATGAGAAATTTGAGAAGCAAACGCTGGCGTCTGGATACGTGCAGGCAGTTCCTCGGCCCAAACAGGAAGAACTGGACACTTTTTACCGCGAAATCTACTACGGCGAAGGTGTTACCGCCACGTATCAAGCGTCCTACAGCGAGGATGAAATCCAGCAGAAGCGCTTGCGAGCGGATTGTGTCGTGGAGTTGCTTGCGCAGAACTGCCCGGGAAAAAACACTGTCGACTTCCTGGAGGTTGGCTGCGGCGAAGGCTTTGTCCTGAGCAGTGCGGCGGCGAGGGGATGGAATGTTTCGGGGGTTGACTATCAGTCGGCGCCGGTTGCGGCGTTCAACCCCGCCATGATCTCTCGCGTTGCGGCGACCGATCCCAATGTGTATTTGAATGACCTGATAGAAAAAGGCGTCAAAAAAGATGTTCTTGTTCTGCAGAATGTGCTGGAGCATGTTCTTCATCCCGAAGAGCTGTTGCGAAAGCTCCAGCAGTTGCTCACGGATGATGGCTGCCTTCTCGTTCAGGTGCCGAATGATTTCAGCGATCTTCAGGCACTCGCGGATCGGCAGGGGCGCATCAATCGCGACTATTGGTTCCTTCCCCCGCAGCACCTGAACTACTTCAATGAGAAAAATCTCCCGACGGTCGCACAAGCGTGTGGATTTGAGCTCGCCGACGGAATTTCAGATTTCCCAATTGAAATGTACCTCTGGGGCAATGCTGAAAACTATGTCACGGACAAAGCCAATGGCAAGTTTGCCCATCAGGCCAGGGTATCGCTGGATTTATTTTTTTCCAGAAACGGGCTTGATAAATACCTTCAGTTTTACCGCGCCGCATTTCAGATAGGTGTTGGGCGGAACATCTGTGCCGTTCTGAAGAAGCTCCCCCCGGGTGGTTGAGCCGGTGTTTGAATGACCGGAGGTACATGATGCGCATCGCTCTACTTGGCGACATACACGGCAACAGCTTTGCGCTCAAGGCCGTGCTTGACGCCGCGCGGGTGGCGCGCGTGGAGAAGTTGCTGATTACGGGGGACTTCGTCGGATACTATTTTTGGCCCAGGGAAGTCATGGACATGCTGCGCGACTGGGACATCGCGGCGGTGCGTGGCAATCACGAGGACATGCTGATTGATGCCTTGAGTGCGCCGGCCTCTCTTGAAAAAATCAACGCCACTTACGGCTCGGGGGTGAACAGGGCGATTGAGACATTGACGCCGGCCCAGCTTGATTGGCTATGCCATCTGCCGCACCCCAGTTCTTTCGAGTTTGACGGAAAATCGTTGCTGCTTTGCCATGGCTCTCCGTGGGATGTGAACCAATACGTCTATCCGGACGCGAAAGCAGATCTTCTCGACAGTTGCGCTGAGCCAGGCTATGACTGGGTTGTGATGGGGCATACCCACTACCCCATGGTGGAGAGGGTTGGGAAGACGGTGTTGGTCAACCCCGGCTCCGTGGGGCAGCCGCGCAACAGGATTCCCGCGGCGCACTGGGCGTTGCTGGATACCGCGTCGCAGGAACTTATGCTCATGACCGCGCCTTATGATGCCTCTCCCGTGGTGGCACTGGCCGCCCAGCGGCATCCCGAGCTTCCCTACCTGGCAAATGTGCTTTTGGGAAAGCGCTAGCCGACGCACGCAGCAGTGGCTCAGATATTGCGAAAATTGGACCTCATGAGAAAAAATGTATTGATCACGGCGATCGGCGGAGATATTGCCCAAGGCATTGCGGCCATCCTCCGGCAGTCATTCCCCGATTGGCGCCTCACCGGCATCGACGTGCATTCGCGGCATGCGGGGAGCCTGTTTGTCGACCGCTTTCATGAGGCTCCCAGGGCGTCTGACCCCGCTTACGAAGATGCGCTGAAGACGATCGTGAGCCGGCATGCCATTGATCTGGTGATTCCCATGTCCGAGGCTGAATTGCAGCTTCTGGCGTCCAGGGGCCATAGCAAGATCGGCGGAGCCTCATTGCTGATGGCCAATCGCCTCGCGATAGAGGTTGGCGCTGATAAATTGAAGACCGCACAGTTTCTTGCTTCCATCGGTGTGCCTGCGCCATGGACCGACCTGGCTGAGAACTTTTTGCCTCAAAAAAACTTGCCTTGTATTTTCAAGCCGAGACGGGGGGCAGGGTCCAAGGCCGTCTTTCGGTGCGAGACAGCGGAAGAGGTGGAGTTTTACCGCCACCGGCATGCCGACGCCATCGTCCAGGAGTTGCTGTTGCCAGCGGACCAGGAAGTCACCTGCGGCGTATTTCGAACCAGCGAGGGGCGTATTGCCGTTCTGCAGTTGCTGAGAACACTGACGGGCGGATTTACCGGCTGGGCTCAGGTGATTGATGAGCCAGAGGTTTTTTCGCAGTGTTCCAGGCTCGCCGAAGCCATCGGCCTGCGCGGTTCAATCAATGTCCAGCTTCGGATTACAGAAAATGGTCCGCGGATTTTCGAGATCAATCCCCGTTTTTCATCCACGGTGTTGATGCGCCATCAGATGGGTTTTTGTGACCTGGTCTGGTCCATCCAGGACCTGATGGGGGAAGACGTACATCTCTTTTCACCTAAAACCGGCACCACCGCCGTCCGCCTGCAGGGGGCGCAGGTGCTCAAACCCCATACATTGGAACAAGCATGACGATACAAATTCTTGACAGAAAAATCGGCGCAGGCTTTGCGCCTTTCATCATTGCGGAGATGTCGGGCAACCACAACCAGTCGCTGGACCGCGCGCTGGAAATTGTGGAGGCCGCCGCAAAGACGGGTGCGCACGCGCTGAAAATCCAGACCTATACGCCCGACACGATGACGCTGGACATCGATGAGCGGGAGTTTCATATCAGCGATCCCAAAAGCCTGTGGGAAGGGGCGTCGCTGTACAAGCTGTATGGCCAGGCGTACACGCCCTGGGAGTGGCACAAGCCTATCTTCGACAGGGCTCTCGAGCTCGGGATGATTCCCTTCAGCACGCCTTTCGATGATTCCGCCGTCGATTTTCTCGAAAGCCTCGATGTCTGCTGCTACAAGATCGCATCATTCGAAAACACGGACCTGCCCTTGATTCGCCGGGTGGCTGCTACCGGCAAGCCCTTGATTATTTCAACGGGGATGGCGACAGTGGCGGAGATCGACGAGACGGTTCGCGCAGCGCGCGGAGCGGGCTGCAAGGACCTGATACTCCTGAAGTGCACGAGCACCTATCCGGCCACACCGGACAACACCAACATAACGACCATCCCGCATATGCGTCAACTGTTTGGCTGTGAGGTGGGCTTGTCGGACCACACGATGGGGGTGGCTGTTTCGGTGGCCAGTGTCGCGCTGGGTGCGACGGTGATTGAAAAACATTTCACGCTCAATCGCGCGGACGGCGGCGTGGACAGCAGCTTTTCCATGGAGCCCGCCGAGATGGCGCAGCTTGTGACCGAGTCCGCTCGGGCGTGGCAGTCGCTCGGGAAAGTCAGTTACGGGCCAACCGAAGCCGAAAAGAAGTCTCTCCAATTCCGTCGATCCCTGTATGTGGTGCGTGACATGAAGGCCGGTGAGACCTTGACGCCGGACAATGTCAGGGCCATTCGCCCAGGGCTCGGGCTGCCTCCCAAGTACCTCGAAGTCCTGATGGGGAAAACCATCAAGCGGGACGCTGCCCGGGGAACGCCATTGCAATGGGATCTCCTCAAGTGAGTGTTGCCGGATCTCCGGTGGTGATTGAAACCACCCGGTTTTTTTTGCGCGAGTTGACGGTCGACGATGTATCCGCCAGATATCTCGGCTGGCTAAGCGATTCGGCGGCCAAAAAATGGATAGCCACCGCGGAGTCCACGCGCGGTCTTGCGGATCTGCGTGAATATGTGCGGCAGCGCGTTGGCCGTGAAGATGTGCTTTTTCTGGGGATTTTTTCAAAAGCCGACGATCTCCATATCGGCAACATCAAGTATGAACCCCTCCTTCGGGATGAGGGCCGCGCCGAGCTGGGCGTTCTGATCGGTGATCCCGCTTTCCGTGGAAAGCATGTTTTTGCCGAGGTATTGGCGGCCAGTGCCGCCTGGCTGAAGCTTCATCGGCGGATCGAGCGGATTTACCTGGGCGTTGAGCGCGAAAACCTGCCGGCCGTGAATGCCTACCGGAATGCGGGTTTTGTCGCGGACCCCTCTTTGCAGCCGGCAAACACCCCGGGCATTGTGCGGATGGTGCTGCATGTTTAGGCCGTCTCTGCGTTCCTGTTTTATCCAGGGGTTGGTTGCGGCATGAGCATTCCCGGACTGGATGGCTTTCTCCGCAAGCGCGCGCACGCACGTTTGAGACACCTGATGCGAGGGTATCGGTTGTTGAGAAAGACGGGTGCCCTGAGGCGGATCGCGGCCGTCAAGGAGGCCTTGACGGCGACACCGGTTTTCTCCGCCGAGGGCAATCCGGAGCTTTTTTCCGGCTTGGACGGAAAGGCCGCTGAAATTGCGGTGCGGCAGTTTGTGCTGGTGCGATTTGTTGGCGTCGGTCTAGCGTCCGCGCTGCTAAGCTCGGTCGGAAAACACGATGCGCCCATAGCCTACCCGTTACCCGGCGCATGGCGAAAGGTTCTGCGTGAGCACGGGTTTGAGGTGGACGAAGGCCGATCCGCGCTGCTGTGGGCCGGTGTTGTCGCCCTGCACTTCGCGAGTGGCATTTTCGTCGCGTTCAAGCTTGCGCTGGCTGATGCCCGGTCCCTGATGCGACCCGCAAAAGAAAGCCCGAAAAACCATGCCTATTTTGATGCGCTGGGACCTGGGAACCTCCCGCCCGCCGGCGGGCGCGGTGAGAAAAACGATATCGTGAGCTGGTACCTTCATTGGCAGGGACGGGCCCCGGGATTGGACGCGGTCTACCACAACGTTCTCACGGCCGGTGCGCGGAAGTCGGACGGGGTGGAAGTCGTTCCGGTTTCCTCACCGTTCCTTCCCTTCGCCGACCTGGCCTTGTTGATGGGCTTTCTGGGCGCGAGCATCGTTGCCATTGGAAAAGCCTTTTTGGGCTCGATGGTGGGACGCTGGTGGCTTTCGATGATGTTGGGCGAGGTCGTCAAAGCGGCCCACATACGCGAGCAGAATCCCGCGCTGTTGGCACGGGACTATCTTTTCCATAATTCGAACTGGATCTACCGCCCGCTATGGACCTACGAGGCGGAGCGCCGGGGCGCAAGAATACTTTTCTATTTTTACTCCACGAATATCGAGCAGTTCAAGCAATCCGGGGTTTATCCGGAACCCTTGTACGGCTGGCGGACAATGACCTGGTCGAAATACCTGGTCTGGGATGACTACCAAGAGGCCTTCCTCCGGCGCGCGGTGAGCGATGCCCCGGAAGTCAATGTTGTCGGGTCCATCAATTTCCATTCGGGGGTACCGGCGTCACTGGATCTTCCGGCTTGCAGTATTGCTGTGTTTGATGTGCAACCCATGCGCGACGCGGTGTATCAACCGCTGGGCCTTGATATCGAATACTACGTTCCGCGGAACGCGAGCAAATTCCTGACGGATATCCAGGAGGCAACCCGGATGGCAGAAAAAGTCATGGTGTTCAAACGCAAGCGTGATGTGGGAACCCGCGTGCACCCCGCCTATGAGCGCACCATAAACTGCTTGGGTGAAACTTCGAATTATCTGGAGATTGATTCGGATACTTCAGCCAGCGCGCTTATCGAGAAATGCCAGGCGGTTATCTCGACGCCGTTTACCTCCACCGCCCTGATTGGCCGCGAACTCGGAAAACCATCGATCTACTATGATCCGTACGGCATTTGCGAAAAAGACGACCGTGCGGCGCACGGTATTCCCATTCTGTCGGGGCAGGAAGAACTGCAAGACTGGCTGTCAGCATTGTCCTCATGACAATCTTCCAGAAGGTATAGACAAGGAAAACGTTTCCGATGCCGAATCAAGACCAAACCCATTCCTCGCCGGTCACAGGCGAGCATAACTTTATGAATTCAATAAAACTGGGTGCCAAGCAGGCCATCGCGTTTCCCCTGCGACTACTTCATTTGGCCGCTGTCCTATACATCTGGGTTCTGTCCAAGATACGGCCTCATTTTGGGTACCTGTGGATTGATTTTCAATCACAGAAGATTTCTCAATTGGTTAGAGAGGTTATTCATGCCAGTGGCGGCAAAAACTACCCTTTCAAATTCCATACGCCGAACTATCTTTGCGAAATTCGTGCAACGACGTTTTCTACCAAGGAGCCAGAAACGTTAGCTTGGATTGATGAGTATGGCGGTGAGGGTGCATTTTTCGACATTGGGGCGAATGTCGGGCTTTACTCCGCTTATTTCGGTTCAACCAAGCCCGGTAACGTATACGCATTTGAACCATCCGTTTTCAACTTGGCATTGCTGGTCAAAAATTTGAATGCAAATGGCCTCGAAAAGAAAGTGAAGGTGATTTCCACGCCTCTCACGGAAACGAACCAGTTTGCTGATTTCACGCTTTCTTCCACCCAGGAGGGCGGCGCTTTATCGGCCTTTGGGGTGGATTATGGTTACGACGGAAAACTTCTCTCCAAGGTCAGTTCATATCAAACCCTGGGGTTCTCGCTCGATTTTTTATTCGAGTGCGGAGTGCTTTCCGAATGCCCGGAAATGATAAAGATAGATGTAGATGGCATTGAGCATTTAATATTAAGGGGGGCCGTTAAAACGATTTCAAACCCCGAGTGCAAGACAGTGTTGGTGGAGGTCTTGCATGATTTCGGAGCTCAAAAGCAAGAGGTTTTCGAGATTCTCACTCGCTGCGGCTTTGAATTGTCGGAGGGATCGACCACCACCTCTCCCGTCAGTGAGCCCAAGACCGGAAGCATTAACCAAATCTGGATAAAGCGAAGTTTGGGTACACCCACTCAACATGCCGGTTGACGTGTTGTGTTTTCTGGAAATTTGAATGTGCGCCTGCTTCTATATGCCGCGCTCATCCTGTCAGTTTCACGAATCAAAGAATCCGAGGTTTCACGTTCATGGTAGTGCCTTGCCCGATATGCCGTAGCAGCAACACGCGCAATATGGCGAGATTTCGCTATGAGAATCCGATTTTCTCGGGGTGCTCATTGGCTATCTGTGAGGACTGCGAAATGATATTTGCCTCGCCCATGCCAAGTGACGCCGCACTTTTAGCGTACAACGAAAATTATTTTTCCGCCGCGCACGGAGGCCAACCTACGAACAAGTTGGCGATTGCATTTTTTGCCGGAATCGCCCGCATTCGGCACGCATTTGTGAATCGCTTTCTTGGAAAGCATCAAATTGCCGTTAATAAGGTGCTGGAGGTGGGGCCTGGCCCGGGACTTTTTGCGCGTAGTTGGCTGCAGGACATGCCTCAGAGCAGTTATTTTGCAGTCGAGACAGATGAAGGTTGCCATCAAACCCTCAGAGAGCTGGGCGTACAGATCGTCAGTCTTGCCGAGTCCCCCTCGGTCGACATGGTGGTCATGTCTCATGTGCTGGAGCATGTTTCCGATCCGGTGGGCTTTGTCCGGGCCGCGACTCGTGGCCTCAGATCGGGAGGGGCGCTATTTATTGAGGTCCCCTGCCGGGACTGGGAGCACAAGGCTCTTGATGAGCCGCACATCCTCTTCTTCGACAAAATTCCCATGCGCCGTTTGCTGGATGACCTGGGTTTCACTGATATTGAAATAGCGTACTACGGCCAAACAATTTCCCAGCTGAAAAGCGAGTCAAAGCTTCATTCAACCCTGATGAGGATTCGCAGCAAGCTGATAAGTTGGGGCGTTGTCGCTCCGTTCGCGGCCACGGCCGGCATGGAGACGCTTGTCGATCCGCTGGAGCGCGCCATGGTGGGGCCTTACGATGCGCATCGCGAGTCCACGGAGCCTGCCTGGTGGCTCAGGGCTGTCGCGCGGAAGATATAGGCGTTCATATGTCTTATTACCCCATTCTCAAAGCTCCTGGTGCGCAGGGCTGGGTGACCTTGTGCAATTTCTCCCCGAATAACTGGGAAGCCAGCCGGCGCCAGCAACAATTCATCAACGTAACCTGGTCTTCCGGCGGTGTTTGGACAAGCAAAAACCTCGGTGTTCTTGAGCCGGGCGCGTTACGGACGATCACCGCCGGCGATGTTGCAGATGTGGTTCCTGCTGATGCACTCGCGCTGCTGTCGTTGACCCGCACACCGCCACCGGCGGAAAGCGATGTCTTGCCCAAACTTGACGCTGCGCAGACGAGTGTGCCTGCCTGGCGGGCAACGCTAGGGTTGTCGACTCCAGAGGCGCAAACCAGCTACCAGGGCGAACTGGATCCTTTTCCTCCCCAAGGCTCGCTGCTGACGTTCGGCCCTTTTTTGCAGTTCGGCGAGGGCATCCAGAATCATTTGATTCTGCTGAATGTTGAAAACTCCCCTGCAAGCAGGCCGGCTGAACTGGAAATCTACGACGCAGCCGGGCTCAAGCTCAAGGGTAAATTTCCTGTTCGCAGCAACACGGCCAATAGTGTTGCACTGGATGGGCTTGGCTTTGAGCCGGGTGACCTGCCGCTGTTTATCTGCCGTGGCATGGCGGCCATTCCCCTTTATTTTTCGAGTGCAATGGACGGCGCCTATCTCAGCCTGGAGCACACCCACCCGCCGGCGTCACTGGTTGTCCATGGGCGGCGTTGGGAAGCTCAAAAGCTGCTGAAAAATCGCTGGTTCGCCAAGGTCGCACCATGATTGCGCAGAAGATCCAACGCCTCAGGCGCGCCATCTGGACATGGAAGCAGCCATTAACACGCCTTCCAGCTCCGGCGGCCGACCCTATCAGTGACCTGTTTGTGTGGCGCAGCTCGGATGAATGGGAGACCTTCTTTGAGTTGATCGACATCCCCTCCCTTTTTGAGGACGGCCAGGGCCAGCAGCACGTGACCTTGGCATTCTTCGACGGGACTGGGCGGCAGGTTTTGGCGCACAAAGTGAACCTGCGGGCTAACTGCCGGCAGACCCTGGATATTTCATCCATGGTGGGGCGGAGCCACGGCGAAACGGGGACCTTCGCTGTTTTTCACTCCACAACGCCTTCCGGGGTCACAAAACTAGGGTCTTTTCTGGCAGAGCGTGGCTATGTCAGTTACCGCTATCATGGCGCCCCCTTAAGGGCTTACGTTCATGGCAACCTTGACGCGATTTCGCAGGGCGCAGATGGTGGCCTGCAATTGCTGGGAGGGAGGAGCTTCCTGAGCCGTGAATACAGCCTCCAGCACGAACTTCAGCCGGGCGTTGTGTACGAACTTGGCATGGTTAATCCGACCGCCGGCGCGCAGCGCTGCGTTTGCAAGCTGATTTCAGTCCGTAGCGGTAAGATAATGGGTGTTCAACCGGTGAACTTGGCTCCCGGCGGAATTCAGCTGGTTCCTGTTCGCGCCGACAAATCAGAGCCGGTGAGATTGGTCATCCAAAGTCACCTCGTCATGGCCCGGCCCCTCGTGTTTCGTATTCAAAATCTCAAACTGGATGTTTTTCATGGTTAACAAAATAATCGAAGTTGGCTACGGCAAAGTCAACAAGGTCAAGATCGGCGACAAGCTGCCTTTGGCTTTCATTGGCGGCCCGTGCGCGATCGAAAGCCGTGATCACGCCTTCATGATGGCCGAGGCCATCGGGAAAATCTGCCAGAAGGTCGGCATTTCCTGGATTTACAAGTCCTGCTACGACAAGGACTGCCGCTCCGCCCCTGACAGCTACCACGGCCTGGGTGTGGACGACGGCCTGCGCATTCTGGCGGACATCCGCGACGAGTTCGGCATTCCGGTCGTTTCCGACTTTTCCGATCCCGCGTGGGGGCCCGCGACCGGCGAGGTCTGCGACATGGTGCAGGTGCCGGCCTATCTCTGCCGCCAGACCTCGATCCTGCGCGCTGCAGCCTTGACCAAGCGCCCCATCCACCTTAAAAAGGGCCAGTTCATGAGCCCCTGGAACATGAAGAACTCGGTCCGCAAGATCGAGGCCGCGGGCAACCACCAGGTGCTGCTGGCCGACCGCGGCACTTTTTTCGGCTACAACATGCTGGTCAACGACTTCACCTGTTTTCCGATCATGGCCAAGACGGGCTACCCGGTCTGTTTTGACGCGACGCATTCAATCCAGCTGCCTACTTCCATGGGCAATATTTCTGGCGGCCAGCGCGAGTTCATCCCTTACCTCGTGCGTGCCGCGGCTGCTTGCGGCATCAACGCCCTGTTCATGGAAACTCACAACGATCCGGACAACGCGATGTCGGACGCGAATACCGTCATGAACATCAAACACCTTGAAAATGTACTGAGCCAGGCCAAGGCCGCTCATGAGTTCCGTCTTGAAATGTTGGAAAAATTTGGAGAAGACAATGTCCACCCAGAAAAATAAGGCCATGCTGGTCAGTGAAGTGATGATGGGCCTGGACCGCGTGCCCGTTATCAAAGAGGCCGTGATCCTCAAGGAAGCCCTGGAAGAAATGGGCCGATCGCGCCTCGGTATTGTTTGTATCGTCAATGGCGACAACAAACTTCTGGGCATCCTGACGGATGGCGACATTCGCCGTAAGCTGCTCAAGGTGCAAAAGCCCTTCTCCGCGTTTTTCGTGGATGACGCGCTTGACCATGCGATCCTCGCGCCCATGACCATCAAGCCGGGCGACACCCTTGTCCACGCGGTGGACGTCATGGAGCAAAAGCAGATCTGGGACTTGCCGGTGGTTGACGACAAGGGCTTGCTGGTTGGCCTGTTGCACCTGCATCCCGCGGTTCAGGCGCTTCTGGACACCCGGAGCTAAGCCGCTCCCAGGTTTGTGCTTCACCGGCAGGATGGCTGCCGCTAACTTCACGACGTTTTATGAACAAAATATTTGAGCAGCGCGCCGCGCTGAAGCAGAAACTGCGGAACCGCGAACGTTTGTTCGCGGGCTGGGTTTCTTACTCGCATCCCTCGATTACCGAGACCTTTGCCCGCGCGGGTTTTGATTTCATGTTCATCGACATGGAGCACTCGACCATTTCACTGGAGCAGGGCCAGCGCATCATCGCCGCAAGCCAGAGCGAAGGCGTGCCTTGCATACCCCGCCCCGTCTCTCATTCCAACGATTACCTCAAGCCCCTGCTCGAATCGGGCGCTGACGGGATGCTGGTGCAGATGGTTGAAACCGCCGACCAGGTGCGGGCGCTGATCCGCGACGTGAAGTATCCGCCTATGGGCCGTCGCACCTATGGGGTCAACCGGGCGCAAGCCTACGGCTTTGACTTCGACGAATACATCCAGAACTGGAACAAGACATCCACCTTCATGCTCCAGGTGGAATCCATCAAAGGCGTGGAGAATATTGAAGAGCTGCTCGCGTTCGACGAGGTCGATGGCGTCATGATAGGCCCGCTCGACATCGCGGGCTCCCTGGGAGTTCCCGGGCAGACGACCCATCCGCTCGTCATCGAAGCCTCACGCAAGGTCATCCAGGCTTGCGAGCGCCATGGCAAAAGCTGCGGCACGCAGGTGGCGGACGCCAACCCCGCCACGGTGAAGTTTGTTTTTGACCTGGGCTACAACTACGCCATCCTGGGTTCCGACCTCTTTGTGCTCTGGAAATGGGCAGTGCAAATGCAGGACCTGATGAAGACGATGCGTTAATCGATTGACAACCAATGAATACCTACCTTAACCAACTGTTTAACCTTGAAGGCCGTGTTGCCGCCGTGACCGGCGCGGGCGGCCACCTGTGCAGCGAAATGGCGCGCGGATTTGCCCGTGCAGGCTGCGCAGTGGCGGTGCTTGATCTTCGTCTTGAAAAAGCCCAGGCCGTCGAGGCCGAGCTCAAGGCCGAAGGTTTTGACAAGGTGATGGCGCTGGCCATCGATGTCTCCAAGAAGGAACAGCATGTCGCCGCACTGGACGCCATCGTGGCGAAGTTCGGCCAGCTGGACATTCTGGTTAACGGTGCCGGCACCAATGGCCCCACCCCCTTCCTCGACCTCTCGCTCGACGAGTGGTATTCCATCCTCGATTCCCAGCTCACGGGCACCTTTCTCGGTTGCCAGGTGTTCGGCGCCTATATGCTCAAACAGGGCAAGGGTTCCATCATCAACATTTCGTCGGCTTCCGCAGGCCCCCCGCTTTCCAAGGCCTTCACGTATTCCATCGCCAAAGCCGGCATCCTGAACCTGACCCAGAACCTGGGCCGCGAATGGGGTACCAAAGGCGTGCGAGTCAATGCATTGCGCCCGGGCTTTCTGCCCACTGACTGGAATCGCAAGAATTTCATCACGCCGGAGCGCGAGGCGGCGATCCTCGGGCACACCCCCATGGCCCGTTTCGGGCAACCGGTTGAGCTGCTGGGGGCCACCCTTTGGCTTGCTTCCGACGCCGCGAGTTTTGTCACCGGCGCGGAAGTCGCCGTTGACGGCGGCTTCTCCTGCATGACCATCTAGGCGGCAGGCGTTTCAACATTTTCGAGAACCGGGTTCTCCCGGCCAGCACCATGAGCAAAAAGACAGTTGTCATCACCGGCGGCAATCGCGGGATTGGTTTGAGCGTCACCGAAGCGTTTGTTGACGCCGGTTATGCGGTATTTGTAGGCGCACGCCAGGAAGCCGGGCTTGCCGAACGCTTCGGCAACAAGGTGGTTTTTGTGCCCACCGATGTGCGTGACGAAGCGGCCCATGTGAAGCTGGTCAAAACAGCGCTTGACGCGACGGGACGTCTGGACGCCTTTGTCAATAACGCAGGCTATTCGGAATGGCGGCCCATCGCCGAGATCGATAACGCTTTCCTCGATGACATCATCGCCACCAACCTCAAAGGCGCCTTCTGGGGCTGCAAGGCCGCAGTCGCGGCCATGGGAGACGGCGGCAGCATTGTCAATATTTCCAGCATTGCCAGCAAGCGCGGCAGCCCCAACAACTCGGCTTATTCGGCCACGAAATTCGCGATGAACGGGCTCACGCAGTCGCTCGCCAAGGAAGTGGGGCCGCGCGGGATACGCGTCAACGGCGTTTGCCCGGTGCTGATTCCTACCGATGGATTGCTGGAAGCGCTGAAGAGCCCGCATGGGCCTGCCAAAGGTGATGGCGCGGGCTTTATCGCGAAATTTGCGGTGGACAATGCGGCGCTCAAACGCCTGCCCACGGGGCCCGAGGTCGCCGCCATGTGCCTGTTCCTTGCTTCCGACGCCGCATCCGCCGTGACCGCGCAGAATATCAACGTCGATTGCGGCGTGTTTCCCCAGTAAGCCAGGCGCCACGTATGAAAATTGTTGCGGTGATTCCGGCCCACATGGCCTCCGTCCGGTTCCCGGGAAAGATCCTGTTTCCTTTCCATGGGCTTCCCATGATCGAACATGTCCGCCGGCGGGCTTTGCTTTCCCAGGCCGTCTCCGACGTCATCGTGGCCACTTGCGACGAAGACATCGCGTCCGCGATCAGGGGCTTTGGCGGAAAGGTCGTCATGACCGCCGACACCCACAAAAATGGAACAACCCGTGTGGCGGAGGCGGTCAAGGACGTCGATTGCACTCACGTGATCCTGCTCCAGGGTGATGAGCCCCTGCTTTTGCCCCGTCACGTGGACGCGCTGGCGGACGCCATGCGGGCCAATCCCGGCGGTGACGCCTGGAACGCCACGGGCCCGATCGAAAACGCCGAAGAACTGGATCGCCATTCGTTTGTGAAGTGCGCCGTTTCGCAGTCCGGGCGCATCATGCACTGCTTCCGCCGAACGCCCGGCTACAGCAGCTTTGAGCAGCAACAGGCCTTTGTGCGCAAGATTCTCGGGATCATCGCTTATCGCAAGGATTTCCTGATGAAGGTGACCACCTTGCCGAGCGCGCCTGTGGAGCTGGCTGAGTTCATCGAGCAGATGCGCATCCTGGAAAACGACTACAGCCTGCAATCAGTGCCGGTGGTTCCAAGCCTTCCATCCGTCAACGAGCCTCATGAGGCGGATGTCGTGCTCGAGTACATCCGGCAGGACCCGGAGCAAAAAGCCCTTCTCGAAAAAATATCAGGGCAGGTCTGAACGGCCTGCGGGTCTTCCAGGGAGGACGGACCTTGAACGAAGAACAGTACAGGCAGGTATGTGAGGCCTGCGACCGGGTGCTGGAGATGCCGGGATCGACGCTGGAGCGCATGTCGATACCGTGGCTGCATGTTCTTCGCGAACATCCATCTTTTCTCGAAGGCTATGAAGGGCTGTTCGCGGCTTCAACCGCCCTGAGTCGTATCGCCAAAGCCATCGCGGCGAAAACCCGAAGTTCCGCTGGATGGCTCCGCCAGCTGTGGAGAGCCCTGAGGTCAGATGGTGAGCCATGGAAGGCGTCACAGGCACTGTCGGGGCCTGTGGATGTCCTGTTCGTCTCCCATTTGCTCAACGGCGCGGACGCGGGAAAAGCAGTTGATTTCTATTTTGGCAATCTGCCGGAGCTCCTCCGGGCGGAGGGGCGCCAGGTTGTGGTCGCGTTGATTGACCACACCGCAACTCCAGACAAGTCGCGCGTGCAGCGCTGGGATGCCGGTGCGTGCCCGCGAGTATTGCTCTCCAACACACTGGGTCTTTCGGGCGAGCTCTCCCTTTGGCGTCGGCTAAGGAGGGAGTCGTCTCGCCTGGCATCGCTTTCCAGGCGAGAGTCCCCCGGCTTTCTGAGGAAAACGTTTGCGCGTGCCTCGCTTGAGGCCATGTCGGGCGGTGCAAGGGCCACACTGCGGATGTCTGTGCAAGTCAGCCGCCTGGTCGCGTCGATCCAGCCAAAATTGATGATCGTGACCTACGAGGGGCATGCGTGGGAACGCACGGTTTTTGCGGCCGCACGCGAGGTATCGGTGGGTGTGCAGTGTGTTGGCTATCAACACGCGGCGATCTTCAGGTTGCAGCATGGCGCGTTGCGAAAACTTGGACCTGCATTCGACCCCGATCTGATCCTGACGGCGGGATCGGTATCCAAGGGACAGATTGAAAACTGCCCGGGACTGCAGGGCATTCCTGTGCGCGTTTTGGGATCCAACCGCGCCTTTGTTGGCTCGGAAAGTGGCGAGGTCGGCGACTCCCGGAGAGGTGATGACTTTAATCCCGGGCCTGCTGCCACAGGCAAGGCTTGCCTCGTATTGCCCGAGGGGATCATCAGCGAGTGTCTTCTCCTCTTTGAGTTTTCCTTGAGCTGTGCGGAGCTGATGCCGAATATGCGCTTCATCTGGCGGCTTCATCCCTTGGTGAGGTTTGAGAGCCTGATGGCTCAAAACCCAAAATTCCGCAAACTGCCGCGCAACGTCGAGTTGTCAACGGCCACGATAGAAGATGACATTGCGCGTGCCGCTTATGCACTTTACAGAGGCAGTACGGCGATAGTGAAGGCCGTGTGCGCCAATGTGCGGCCTGTTTACCTCGCGCTTCCCGGTGAAATGACTATCGACCCTCTATACCAACTCGGCAGCTGGCGAGAGAGTGTGACAAATCCGGAGCAGCTCTCTTCCATCGTTCACAGGGACCCGCTGGAAGCTGGCGAATCAGAGGGGCACACCTTGGCAGTTCGGTATTGTGGTAATTTTTACATGCCAATTGATCCCTCCATCGTGATAAACATCCTGCAACCTGAGGAGAAGAGTTGACGAGAGTCCTGGTCGGCGTAGCTGCCCACTGAACTTTAAATCCCATACTTGCGAGGTAGTCGATTACATTCCCCATTGCCGTTAGTCCCGCTCTCACTAGAACCCGAGGCAGTTGTCCCATGCACCTAGAAAAAATTACAAAAATAATAAATTTGCCCATCGATTTTTCCCGCCTGACGGCGGGAATCTTCTTGCTTCACGGTCTGGTATTCCTGGCTGGGTATCTCGTTCTGGGGGCGTCCCCTTTCATCAGTGGTTTATCCGTCTTTTTGGTCGTTGTGCTGGATCTGGTCTTCTGCCTCGCGTTGATCAGCAGCAGTGAACGCACTGCCGCGCATATTTTGGTGCTGGCCTGGTTCTTGATTATTTTTTCCCTTGTCAGGCTGGCCGCTTTGCTATTGCTTCCTCCGGTCACGTTGGAGTTTTTGACATCTGACGGGTTGACCGGGGACGAGATTTCGCAAGGCATGCTGCTGTACGTGGGCGGATCAATTGCGATGCTGTTCGGCATTTACGCCGCAGACCGGCTGTTGCCACAGAGGCAGACACCTCTGAATCTTGCCGCGAGAGTGTTTTCGCTCTGGTCGATCACCGGCTATTGGCTGGTGACCTATCTTGTTGCCTACTACGTGCGTGTTCACCTTGGCGTCACAATTTTCGGCTCGCCCGAGCATTGGGGCAACCGGATGGCGTGGGTGGGCATTATTTTTGATACGGATGTCGCTTTGCTGGTGACCATTTGCTGGCTGGCTATCAAGTGGCGGGAAAAAAGCCTGACCAAATCCCAGATGGTTCATGCGGGGCTTCTGATATTTCTATGGCTGTTGTTTTCAATTGTGATCGGCTCGAGAGGCGGGCCTCTCCGGATACTGATATTCCTGTTCTTCGCAGGACTCGCTGTCAATCCGCGCTTCAAGTTCAGTGTGCTCAGATTGACCGTTCTGATCGCCAGTTTTTTTGTGCTCAATTCGGCGGTGTATGCGATGGGAACAATATTCAGGCACTACAAGATCGGTGACATCAGTTTTTCGCAGGCTATTAATGACTACAAGCTCAGCTACCTGAACCCCAAGCTCATGGATTGGGCCAACCTCGGGCAGATATCTGATCTTCGGAAAAAGTACTACAAGTCCGAGGCCGTCATCGAACTTGGGAACAAGTTGAGGCCCACGGTGACAAGACTGTCCTTGATTGACTACTCTTTCACAATATTTTCGAAGGTCCCGAATGAGGAAGTCCTCGACTCCTACATTCGCAGCTCACATGCGCTCAAAAATTTTGCCAATAATCTGGTGCCCGGCGAAATTTTCGACGAGGCCATCGTTAATACCTCACGCGTTTTCCCAATGGCGTATCGAGGACATACTTTCGACGCGATAAGCAAAGCGTATATGTCCGAGCCATGGACGATCTGGGGGATGGCCTGGATCCTGGGTAAATACTGGGGGGGCATCATATTGTTTGGCGTGGCATTTGGTATTCAGGCGCTCCTTTCCGTGGTGAGTGGGCGGTCCAGGAATTACGCAGTCTACGTGCGGTGTGTATACCTCGTGACGGTGATAAGCACCGGGTACATGATGTTCGGTATTGATCATGAGCTTTCGTTCATCGCACATTTTTCTGTTTCCTGCCTTGTTGCGTGCGGGTTGCTTGAGTTGTTTGATTTCATTGGCAGGAAAATCCGGCTAACAAAAGCTTCGGTATTAACCGTCAAAGATTCTCATCCTCAGGCACCACGTCATAAGCTATGAGCGACGAGCAATCGATCTCCGTAGTTATCGCAACCTTGGGCGGAGAGTCGCTGATACCCACTATTGAGCGCCTGAACCGTGGTTCGATGCGGCCTGCGGAAATTCTGGTATGCATTCCCGAGCGGGAAGCATCCGTTATGGCTCCCTTGATATTTGACAATGTGCGGGTTGTGCCGACGCCATGCCGGGGCCAGGTCGCGCAGCGAGCTTTCGGTTTTCAGCAGGCGAAACATGGCTTCGTCATGCAGCTGGATGACGACATGTTTGTGGATCCTCAATGCCTTGAACGCCTGCTGGCGGTGTTGTTGCAATTGCCCGATTGCGCTGCGGCTCCGGCCCTTGTCAATGTCGAGACCAACGAGTCTGTGTACAAAAAACCAGCCAGTGGAGCGCTGGTGGGGGCGATCTACTATTGGTTGATGAATGGGGGCAAAGGCTACCGCGAGGGTGAAATCGAAAAATCAGGCAGCCCGGTTGGGGTTGACCCCGCGCGGCGCGGCATGGCGCAGTACGAGGTGGAGTGGCTGGCTGGCGGGTGTGTGCTGCATCGCAAGGAAAACCTGGTGCTGGAAAACTTTTACCCGTTTACGGGCAAGGCATTTTCCGAGGACATCATTCATTCTTTTTTGCTGCGGCAGCGAAACATCCGGCTGCTTGTTGTCCCCCAGGCCCGTTGCGGTCTTGAACTGGTTTCTCCCGTTGACAGCGGCTGGAAGGCTTTCTGGAAAGAGGTACGCGGCGATTTTCAGGCGCGCAGCTATTTCATGGATCTCAGCGGGCGCAAGAAGGGGCGGATGTACCTCTTCTACGTCTTGCGCATTTGCAGGTACATTTACAAGCGAATAGTCCGCTGGGCAAGGCCCAATTGAGGATGGCCTCGAACGCATCCGGGCTGCTGCCCCGTGCCGGCAGGAAGTTGATTGAATTGATGTCGCCTTGAAAACCATCGCAATTACCGGCGCCTCGGGCTTTATAGGCTCCCACCTCGTGCAAGCTTTGCTGCGGCAAGGCGGCAACAGGATAAAAATATTGTCTCGGCCTGCTCATTTTGAAAGTGCCCGGGCGGCCTTCCCCCCTGAAGTTGAGATTGTTCGAGGCGACCTGCTTGAGCCGGCTTCGCTGGATGAGTTTCTCGAGGCGGACTGCACGGTGGTCAACCTTGTTTACCTGCGGGGCGACGCGGAAGAAGCGAATCTTTCGGCCATTCATAACTTACTGACTGCCTGCAGGTCGGCCAAGGTATCCCGGCTTATTCATTGCAGCACGGCGGATGTTGTCGGCCGCACCGCGGATCGGCGCGTGACGGAATCGAGCCCATGCCGCCCGGTAACGTCTTATGCAATAAGCAAACTGAAGGTGGAGGACGCTGTTCTTTCTGCGAGTCGTGATGGCTATGACACTGCGGTGCTTCGCCCTACCGCGGTATTTGGACCTGGCGGGCAGAACTTGAGGAAGCTCGCGCATGACCTGGTGAACGGCTCGCGGTTGCGCAATGATTTCAAGTCCGTTTTTTTTGGCCGGCGACGCATGAATTTGGTCTACGTCGACAACGTGGTCGGAGCGATCACGTTCCTGGCCAACCCCGCGCTGGCTCTGCGGAGCGAGGTATTTATCATCTCCGACGATGATGCGCCGTCCAATGAATTTTCAAGCGTTGATCGGGCAATGAGGCGGGGTTTGGGCATTGCCGGGCCGTTGTGGCCGGGCCTCTTCTTTCCCCCGTGGGTGTTGTCGCTGGCCCTGCGCGCCTTGCGAAAAAACAATACAAATCCGTATTGCATCTACGACCCGGGGAAACTGCTTTCCCTGGGCTTTTTGCGGCCTGTGGCTTTCGACGAGGGCTTGTCGCGCTACATAGCCTGGTATCGCGCGGAGCACCTGAGTGGGCCTGGAAAGGCGGACTCCTAGTGCGTATCCTGAATGTGAGTTCGGCCCTCAGCCTGAGGAGTGGTGGAGGCACTGCCGAGAGGACATTTCAAATGAGCCGCTCTCTCGGGAGGTCCGGTTTTTCCTGCACGGTGCTGACGCTTCGTATCGGACTGGATCAGGAGCGCATTGACGCCTTGGCGCCGGCAACCGTGGTGRCGCTGGAATGCCTCTGGCGGCGGTTTTACGTTCCCCGTCCCAGCTGGGGGACTGTTCGCAAGCTGGTGGATGACGCTGACATGGTTCACCTGATCGGCCATTGGGGAATACTCAATGTGTTGGTCTACGTGGCCGCGCGTGCGGCTGGGAAACCTTACGTGGTGTGCCCCGCAGGCGCGTTGCCGCTGTTTGGCCGGTCGGCGTGGCTCAAGCGCTTGTATAACCTGGCCGTGGGAAATTCCATCATCCGCCATGCCGCCGGATGGATTGCGGTGACCCCCAGCGAACTTTCACAGTTTGAAGCCTATGGCATCCCCGCTTCCAGCGTGACGGTGATCCCCAACGGCGTCGCTGAAGAGGATTTTCAGGCCGTTGATCGAACTGGCTTTTTACGCAAGCATGGGCTTGCCGATGAGCCCATTATTTTGTTTGTGGGGCGATTGAATCCGATCAAGGGGCCCGATCTCCTGCTGGAGTCATTCGCGCAGATCTCTGGTCGATTTCCTCGTCACCATCTGGTTTTCGTAGGGCCTGATGGCGGCATGTTGGCCGGGTTGAGTGAGCGGACGAGGCATTTGGGTCTTGCTGATCGAGTCCATTTCCTGGGACACCTGGACGGTCAGGACAAGGCCGGCGCCTATCAATCCGCCCAATTGCTCGTCGTGCCGTCGCGCCAGGAGGCCATGTCCATCGTGGCGCTGGAGGCCGGCATCAGCGGCACCCCGGTGCTGTTGACCGACCAGTGCGGCTTCGACGAGATCGCCGCGCTTGATCCGCGCCTGGTGGTTCCCGCAAGCACCGAAGGCCTCGCGGCAGGCTTGCTGGCGCTGCTGGGCGATGCGGATGAGCTCAGGCAGATCGGCCTGCGGACCAAGGCCTTTGTCCAGGCGAAGTACGCCTGGCCCACGATAATCATGCGATACCTGGATCTGTACCGCCGGATTGTCGGCGCCAAGCCTCTTCCATGAAACTGCTTGTTGTCTCGCAATATTTCTGGCCTGAAAATTTCATCATCAGCGATTTCGTCCGCAAGCTAGCGGAACGCGGTCACGAGGTGGTGGTGGCCACGGGCAAGCCCAATTACCCGGATGGCCGGGTATTCCCGGGATACCGTGCCGGCGGCATGGTGCGAGAGCGCTTCCTGGACCAGGTGGATGTGGTTCGGGTGCCGATCTGGCCCCGGGGGCGGGGCGGCGGCGTCAATCTGGCCCTGAACTACCTGTCTTTTGTGGTTTCCGGCCTGCTGTGCTTTCCCTGGCTGCTGCGGGGGCGCTCCTTTGATGCCATCCTGGTGTTTGCGCCTTCGCCGATCACCCAGGTGATCCCCGCGATCCTGCTGAAATGGCTGAAACGGGCCCATCTCGCCGTGTGGGTGCAGGACATGTGGCCCGAGAGCCTGTCGGCGACCGGTTTTATCCGGAATACCTCGGTGCTAAAGGCTGTTGGCGGGCTGGTGCGCTGGATTTATGCTCGCAGCGACACGCTGCTGCTTCAATCAAGGGCTTTTCAGGAGCCCACAGCCACTTACGCCGACCCCGAAAAATTCGTTTATTTCCCGAACTCCGTGGATCCCGACTTGCCGGCAGGGGCGCCGGACGCGCTGCCGCCGGAGCTCTCCAGCCGTTTGGCGCAGAAATTTTGTGTGGTCTTTGCCGGCAACCTGGGAAAAGCGCAGGCGCTCGAAACCGTGGTGCAGGCCGCCGTATTGCTGCGGGATGAGCCCCAGATTTGCCTGGTGCTGGTAGGCAGCGGCAGCATGCTGGAGTGGGTCCAGGGCCAAAAAACCCTTTTAAAGCTGGATAATCTGGACTTGCCCGGGCGTTTTCCGGCCGAATCCATGCCGGAACTGTTCCGCCAGGCCTCGGCCCTGCTGGTGACGCTGAAGGGCGGCGGGGTGCTCGCCCATACCGTGCCGAGCAAAATACAGGCCTATCTTGCCGCGGGGCGCCCGATTGTCGCGGCCTTGCAGGGGGAGGGCGGCAAGGTGGTGGAAGATGCCGGGGCCGGCATGGTGTGCGCACCTGAAGATGCGCAGGCCCTGGCCGATTGCATACGCCGCATGCATGCCCTGCCGCTTTCCACGAGGGAAGCCATGGGGCAAAGAGGGCGGGCGTGGTTCGACGAAAATTTTGATATGAATCGCCAGATTGGACGGCTTGTGGACATACTGCAGGCGCGCCGCTCTGGCTTGAAAGGGTGATGACAGATGCGTGTACTGGTACTCGGCGCAAGCGGCATGCTGGGCAGTGCGGTGTTTCGGGAGTTTGATGGACACGCGCCCCATGAAGTCTGGGGCCTTGTGCGTAACGAAGCCCTCCTGCCCTATTTTTCGCCCGCCCAGCAGCGCCGGATCCTGACCGGGGTGGACGTTCTTGATGAGACGGCCCTCCGCGCGGCTTTCGAGCGCGTGCGCCCGGACGCGGTCATCAATTGTGTTGGCCTGATCAAGCAGAAGGAGCACGTGGAAGACCCCCTGGTGGTGCTGCCCATCAACGCGATGCTGCCCCATCGCCTGGCGTCCTTGTGCGCGCCCGGCAAGGTCCGGCTGGTGCACGTCAGCACGGATTGCGTATTTTCCGGCCGCAAGGGCATGTACACGGAGGACGACCCGTCCGATGCCGAGGATTTGTACGGAAAATCCAAATACATCGGCGAGCTGCGCGACGCCGCGCATGCGGTGACCCTGAGAACCTCCATCATCGGGCGTGAGCTCAATTCCAGCCGCGCGCTGGTGGACTGGTTTCTGGCCCAGCAGGGCTCGGTTCATGGTTTCAGGCGCAGTATTTTTTCAGGCATGACCGCTATCGAGCTGGCGCGGGTCATGCGCGACGTTGTGTTACCCGATGTTTCGCTGCATGGCCTTTACCATGTGTCGTCCGCGCCCATCAGCAAATTCGACCTCCTGAAGCTGGTGGCCGCGCAGTATGGGAAGGCCATCGATGTGCTGCCGGACGACGCGCTGGTGATAGACCGGTCCCTCGATTCTTCGCGTTTCCGCCAGGCGACGGGTTACCGGGCGCCTTCGTGGGAAAGCATGGTGCGCGTGATGCATGCGTCGGAAAAATAATATTGAAAGTTTTCCATGTTCAAAAATAAAGTACTTCTGATTACCGGCGGGACCGGCTCTTTCGGCAACGCCGTGCTTCAGCGTTTTCTTGACTCCGATTTCTCCGAAATCCGGATCTTCAGCCGCGACGAAAAGAAGCAGGAAGACATGCGAATCGCGCTGAACAATGACAAAGTCAAGTTCTACATCGGCGACGTCCGCGAATACCAGAGCGTGAACGACGCCTTGAGGGGCGTGGACTATGTGTTCCACGCGGCGGCACTCAAGCAGGTGCCCTCGTGCGAGTTCTATCCGATGGAAGCGGTGAAAACCAACGTGCTGGGCACCGAAAACGTGCTCAACGCGGCCATTGCCAATAACTGCAAACGCGTCGTGGTGTTAAGCACGGACAAGGCGGTCTATCCGATCAATGCCATGGGCATCTCCAAAGCCATGGCCGAAAAACTCACCGTGGCCAAGTCGCGCACCATTTCGGCTTCGGGTCCGGTGGTCTGTTCAACACGCTACGGCAATGTGATGGCGTCCCGCGGATCGGTGATCCCGCTGTTCATCAACCAGATCAAGGCGGGCAAGGCGCTGACCGTCACCGATCCCAACATGACGCGCTTCCTGATGTCCCTGGAGGACTCGGTCGACCTGGTGCTGCATGCGTTTGAACATGCCCAGCAGGGCGACCTGTTTGTACAGAAGGCCCCGGCCTCCACGGTGGCCGACCTTGCGGCGGCCCTGCAGCAGCTTTTCGGCGACAACAAACCGGTGAAGATCATCGGCACGCGGCACGGCGAGAAACTCTACGAGTCGCTGATCTCGCGCGAAGAAATGGCGAAGGCCGAGGATATGGGGCGTTATTACCGGATCCCCGCGGACAACCGCGACCTCAATTACGACAAGTATTTCGTCGAGGGCGAGGCGCACATTTCCGAGCTGGACGACTACACCTCGCACAACACGGAACGCCTGGACATCGACGGCGTCAAGGCCACGTTGATGAAACTCGCGGAAGTGCGTGAGGCGCTGCATGCTTAAGGTCATGACGCTGGTAGGGACCCGGCCCGAGCTCATCAAGATGAGCCGGGTGATCGCAGAACTCGACGCGCAGGTCAACCATGTGCTAGTGCATTCCGGCCAGAACTACGACTACGAGCTCAACCAGGTTTTTTTCGACGATCTCGGCATCCGCAAGCCCGACCATTTCCTGGAGGTGGCCGGCGAAACGGCGGCCAAGACCATCGCCTCGGTCATTGAAAAGGCCGACGACGTGCTGGTGCTTGAGAAGCCCGACGCGATCCTGCTTTACGGCGACACCAACACCTGCCTGGCCGTCATTGCCGCCAAGCGCCGCAAGGTGCCTGTTTTCCACATGGAAGCCGGCAACCGCTGTTTCGACCAGCGTGTCCCGGAAGAGCTCAATCGCAAGGTGCTCGACCATTTGAGCGACATCAACATGGTTCTGACTGAGCATGCCCGCAGGTATCTGATCGCCGAAGGCATACGCCCCGAAACCATCATCAAGACCGGCTCGCATATGTGCGAGGTGCTGGCGCACTACATGCCGCAGATCGAGAAGTCGGACGTGATGGACCGGCTGAGCCTGAAGGCGCGGGAGTTCTTTGTCGTCAGCGCGCACCGCGAAGAAAACGTGGATACGCCGGCAAACCTGCGGGACCTGGTGGATACGCTGAATGCGCTGGCCGGCAAATACAAGATGCCGGTCATCGTCTCCACCCATCCGCGCACCCGCAAGCGGCTGGACCTGCTGGAAGGCGCAACGTTTGACCCGCTGATCCAGTTCTCCAAGGCCTTCGGTTTTTTCGACTACATCAAGCTGCAGATGGGCGCGGCCTGCGTGATCTCCGACAGCGGCACGATCACGGAAGAGGCTTCCCTGCTGAACCTGCCGGCCGTCACCATACGCGACGCGCACGAGCGCCCCGAAGGCATGGACGTGGGAACGCTGGTCATGAGCGGCCTGCGTAAAGAACGCGTGTTGGAGGCGATCCAGGTCGTCATGTCGCAGCATGCAGCTGCGGGCCCCCGTATGCGGGTGGTGGACGATTACCAGACCGGGCCTGTGTCCAAGCAGGTGACGCGCGTGGTGCTTAGTTATGTGGACTACATCAACCGGACGGTCTGGAAAAAATAAGCCGCAAGATTCCTGGCTTCGCGATGGCCCGCGGGCTAATTGTTCAGGGCCGTTGATACCAAAAAACCATGCCATCCAGAAACAATCCTCTGACACTCTGGCTTATTGCCATTGCCCTGCTGTTTCCTCTGTTCATCCAGCTCTCCGGCGGCATTTACCACAACCTGGAGGCCGTGACGGATTCAGGCGGCGTGCTCAGCAAGTTGCCCTTGCCGATCTCGATCATCGGCTGTTTGTTCGGGACACTGGCCCTTGCCAGGAACTACCGGCAGGCCCTTCCGGCGGTATTGTTCATTGGGTCATTTTCCGCATTGATCCTGGTTTCCCTGCTGTTCGCCGGGGCCGATCAGACGATGCAACAGAGAAAAGTGCTGATCGCACTGCAATTCCTGCTGCCGACGATGGGCCTGATTCTCGGGCAACTGGTGCGCGACGAGGAAAACATCATTCCGAGAGCCTTCATGTGGGTGCTGCTGCTGGTGGTTCCGTTGCAGATCCTCGCGGGTTGGTGGCAGAAGACTCTGACCTTGACGCATAACCTGTACCTGTTCAGCATTTACCAGCACTTCCAGTTCGTGCCTGTCATTTTTGTGGTGGCATTCTGTCTGGTCATGGTTCATTTGTGGAGCGAGCACAAGGCGGCATTGCGCTTCCTGACCGTCGCCATGGGTATCTACGCCATTGCCAGCGCATCTTTCCTGGCCATAGGGCTTTACAGCGTGTTTGTCATCGCGTTTTTTGCGCGAAGGATGTGGCAACAGCAAACCGGGCGCTTGATTGGCTTCGTCCTGTTTGGCGCGGGTATCGTGGCCGCCGGATTGGTGGTGGCGCTTTATTACGGCCTGGCCGAGAAGAACACCAGCATCATTGGCGATAGCGGCCAGTACCTGGGGAAATTCCAGACCCTGGCCAACGGGAAGATGCCCATCAATGTGACGCATCGGCTTGGCGACTGGAAGCTTTATCGCGACGGCATCAGCGAGAGCAGCCGCACCATGCTGCTCGGGCATGTGGAACCGCCGCCGCGCGAGGTCAAGACCAGCGCCCACAACTGGTACCTTGATTTTGTCTACAACTTCGGTTTGGTGCCGCTTGTGCCGCTCCTGGCGCTGATGGTCTTTACCGCCTGGCTGTTTTTCCGTTCCCGAAAAACGCTGCAGGGGCAGACCTGGTGGCTTGCGGCATTGGTGGCGTTCATGGTGCTGGTGGACAGCAATTTCAAGGTGACCTTGCGGCAGCCCTACCCGGGGATTTTTGCGTTCTTTATATGGGGCCTATTGCTGACGCGCCTGCGCTCGCACTCGGCACCGCAGCGTGGCGGCTGACGCCGGCGCGGCCCCATGAGCACGTCTTCTCCAAGCCTCAGGGGCGGAATCCTGATCAGCACGGCGGGCGTGTTCGGTTCGGCCTTTTTGTGGCTGCTCAGCTTCAAGGCCGTTGCGCTGTGGATGGGCCCGGAAGGCGTCGGGCTTTTCTCGCAGCTCAGGCAGATGGCCCAAGCTGCCACGGTGGGGGCGACGTTTGGCGGCACGAATTCCGTCGTTCAGGGCTTGTCAGAGCGTTCGGAAGAAGCGGCACGCAGGCAATTCCGCGCGACGGCGGCACGCCTTGTCGGTGCGTCCGGCGTCATGGTGGTGCTGGCAATACTCGCCGCCGCGCCTGCGCTGACCCAGTTTTTCCTGTCATCCGGTGCACCCGCGCTCGTGGCCACGGTGCGCTGGCTCGCGCTGGCCGTGCTGCTCAATGTCGCCGGGACCTATGCGCTGGCGGTGCTCAATGGCTATCGCTCCTATCCCTACCTTGCCCTGGCGCAGATAGCCGGGCCCGCGGCACTCGTGATGCTGCTGGCGCTTGCATGGTGGCGGCGCTTGCCGCCCGATCCCTTTGTGCTGTCCATGTCTTTTGTGGTGTGCTTCGGCGTCACCTGCCTCGCGGGCCTGTTCGGGATCTCGCGTTTGCCCCGGCCGGCCCTCGTGTTGCCGGCGCCGCGGCTGGCCAAGGCCGAAAGCCGCGTCTTTCTGAGGTTCGCGCTGTCCAACCTTGCGGCGGCGCTTTCCACCACCCTGGCATTGCTGTTGATCCGGTCCTGGGTGATCGAAGCGCGCGGCCTGGCCTTTGCCGGCCTGTTCGATGCGGGGTGGACATTGACCTTTAACTACACCACGCTGTTCCTGACCGCCTGCAGCGCGATTTACCTTCCGCTGCTGACCCGGGCCACTGATGCTCAAAGCCAGAAGGCCTGCATGCTCAAAACCGCCTACCTGGTCATGGCCGGTGGTGTGCTGGTTTGTTATGGCATGGTCCTTTTGAAGGCTCCGCTGATCAAGCTGCTGTACAGCGCGGAGTTCCAGCCGTCCGGGCAGGTCCTTGCCGTGCTGGTGGTCGCGGTGCTTTGCCGCAGCATTTCATGGGTCTATGGAACCATGATTCTTGCCACCCGGAATTCACGCGTGTTGCTTGTCTCCGACCTGGCGCTCAATCTCGGCCTCCTCGCCACCGTCAAGTTCGCGCTTGTGGGCTTTTCTTCCCTCGCGGCGCTGGCCTGGGCATTCGTGCTGCCGAACTTTCTTTACCTGGTGTTTGTGGTGGAATACGCGGGATACAAAAATCCGTTGATGCGGCGCAGGCAGATCTGGCCTTTCCTGCTGGCGGCAACTCTTCCCCTGGTGGCACTGGCGTTGACGGGTGCGGGGGCCGCGCAGGACTGGACCATTGAGCAATGGTTGTGCCTGCTGGTGGGGCCGGCGGTGGCCGCCGCGTCCCTGGTCGCTTACAAAAGGGTGGTGCTGTGAAAAATCTACGGGCGGACATCGAGCGTTACCAGCGATTTATCGGCCATACCGGGCCGGTTTCCACCCTCAGGCTGGTCGGAAGCTGCTTCAACCCGCGCATGGCACCGGTGGTCTTGATTCGCCTGGCGGAATTTTTCTTTGAGCGGCGGCTGGGGGTGGTGGCCAAACTGTTCACCATGGCCAATGTCGCCGTTTTCGGTATCGAATCATCCCCCCAGGTGAAGATAGGCGGCGGGCTGTTTTTGCCGCATACCGTGGGAACAGTGCTGGGTGCCGAAAAGATTGGCGACAATGTCACCATCCTGCAAGGCGTCACCCTGGGCACGGCGGAGCCGGACAACGGCTTTACCGTATCGCTGCGGCCGGTCATCGGCAACCATGTGGTCCTTGGCGCGGGAGCCAAGGTGATCGGCCGCGTCACCATCGGGGACCACGCCAAAGTCGGTGCCAATGCCGTGGTATTGCAGGACGTGCCTCCCCATGCGATTGCGGTTGGCGTTCCCGCCAGAATCATTCTCCGTACCGACGCGGACAGCGCCCAGGAAAAAAATTGACACGTCTTTCTTTAAGCGCCTCGCTGGTGCTCTACAAACCGGATCTGGCAACGCTGGAGCGCACGCTGTTCGCCTTGCAGGAAGCCGGGCGTGTGGCCAGAGAGGATCGCGAGCTGCTGCTGGAGCTGACGCTCGTTGACAACTCCTGCGACGCTGCCCTGCACCAGCATCTTGGCGAATGGCTCGAGGCACGCCGCGCCGCCATGCCCGACTGGGCGGTGCATCTGCTGCGCTCGCCCGGCAATGTGGGATACGGAAGGGGCAACAACCTCGTCATTGAAGAAGTCCGTTCGGACTATCACCTTGTGGTGAACCCGGATTTGTTCCTGGCACCCGACGCGCTGCGGGAAGCATTGCGTTTCCTTGAAGACAACCCCGAGACGGGGCTGTTGACGCCGGCGGTATTCGGCGAAGACGGGGAGCGGCACTTCCTCTGCAAGCGCCATCCCACTTTGCTGGTGATGTTCCTGCGGAGCTTTTCCCCCAAATGGCTGCAATCGTGGTTCAAGCCGACGCTTGCTGAATTTGAGATGCTGGACTGTGACTATGACAAGCCGATCTTTGACGTGGAGTACCCGACGGGTGCCTGCATGTTTTTCCGGACCAGCGTGCTGCGGCAAATCAAGGGGTTTGACCCGGACTACTTCCTGCATTACGAAGATGCGGATATAGGCCGCAGGGCGCTGCAGGTGGCGCGCGTCATCTATGTCCCCAAGGTCAGGGTCGTGCATCAATGGGCACGGGACACGCATCGTTCATGGAGGTCAAGGCTGGTGACCGTCCGCTCTGGTTGGCTTTACTGGCGCAAGTGGGGCGGTGTATTCAGCAGCCGGCCTGATGCCGGGCTCGACAAGAGAACCACGGCAACCGGCGCGCAGGCCCGCAAAGCCGGCACGGCGCAGCCTGCCGCACCGGCGGGGACGGGGAAGACGGTTCTGGTGACCGGTGCCAACGGCTTTATAGGATCGGCTGTCTGTCCTGATCTGGCGGCGAGGGCTTATCGGGTGCGCGGGGTTGCACGACACAAGCGTGTTGCCTCTGTGGATGGATTCGAGTTCCTGTCAATGGACGAAATTGACGAGAAGACGGATTGGGCCGAGGCGCTGGATGGCGTGGACAGCGTGGTTCATCTTGCGGCGCGTGTCCATTTGATGCGGGAAGTCGCAGCGGATCCCCTGGCTGAATTTCGCCGGACCAATGTGGCCCTGACCTTGAACCTCGCGCGGCAGGCCGCAGCCGCGGGTGTGCGGCGTTTTGTTTTTATCAGTTCCATCAAGGTCAATGGCGAGGTAACGCCTGTGGGCCAGCCCTTCTGCGCCGACGATGTGCCGCATCCCACCGACCCTTACGGCATTTCCAAATATGAAGCCGAACAAGGTTTGTTAAAGCTCGCCGCCGAGACCGGGCTGGAAGTCGTGATCATCCGCCCCGTATTGGTATACGGGCGGGGGGTGAAGGCCAACTTCCGCTCCATGATGCATTGGCTGCTCAAGGGATGGCCCTTGCCGCTGGGCGCTCTGCCCAACCGGCGCAGCTTCGTGGCACTGGACAACCTGGCAGACCTCATCGCGATTTGTGTGCAGCATCCCGCCGCCGCCAACCAGGTGTTCCTGGCCAGCGACGGCGAAGACCTTTCGATCTCAGGGTTGCTGCGCCGCGCGGGGGCGGCGTTGGGCAGGCCCGCCAGGCTTATTCCGGTGCCGGTCATGGTGCTCAGGGCCGGGGCTCGGCTGGTGGGGCAGGAGGCCGTCATTCAGCGGCTGTGCGATTCGCTGCAGGTGGACATTTCGAAAACGCAGCGCGTCCTGAGATGGATTCCCCCCGTGGATGTGGATGATGCGCTGAAAGAAACCGCCCGGTATTTCCGGCAGGGCCGCACATGACAAACGCCGCGTCTGATGCCGTATTTCTGACGGGACGCACGAGTACCATCGGATCGCTGCTGCTTGCCTTGTTGCTGCAGCGCGGCTTTCAGGTGCGGGCCTTGGGGCGCCAGCCTCCGGCCCAGGAAGATCGCGTGCCGGGCCTCGCCTGGTTCGAGACGGATCTGGCCAAGCCTGTGCAAGAGTTGCCTTCCGTCGAGGCCGGTACCCTGATCCACACCGCCAGCCTGTGGCTGCTGCCGGGCTGGCTCGAGAAGTTCCACGCGCGCGGCGTGCGGCGCGTGATTGCTTTCAGTTCAACCAGCCGCTTCACCAAGCTGGCCTCGGCCAGCCCGTATGAGCTGGAGGTCGTCAACAAGCTCATCGCGGCCGAAGAGCACTTGATGGCGGAATGCGGGCGCCTGGGTATGGCCTGGACGATCTTCCGGCCCACACTGATCTACGGCGGCGCCGGCGGGGACCGCAACGTGGCCGACATCGCGCGGCTGATACGCCGCTTCGGCTTTTTCCCGCGCTTCGGCCAGGCCCTGGGCCGCCGCCAGCCGGTGCATGCGCGCGACCTGGCCCTGGCCTGCGTGCAAAGCCTGGACGCGCCCGCCAGCCGCAACAAGGCCTACAACCTCAGCGGCGGCGAGACGCTGGCCTATGTCGACATGGTGCGGCGCATCTTTGAAACCCTGGGCCGCAGGCCGGTGTTCATCCCCGTCCCGATCTGGGCCTTCCGCATCGCCGTGCGGCTGGCGCGCCTGCATCCGCGCTTTGCGCACCTGACGGCCGACATGGCCCTGCGCATGCAGGCCGACCTGGTGTTCGACCACCAGGATGCGACCAGCGACTTCGGTTACCGGCCCGGCCGCTTCGACCCGGCCTACCTGACCACCCTGCGCTGACCGGCCCCGGGTGTCGGCAATGCTGCACAATTGCGCCATCCTCCCTTTTTAGACCTTTGGCCATGAGCGACACCCCCATGACTGATCCTGACCTCTCCCACGTCGGCCCGCGCGACAAGGCCGAAATCCTGGCCCAGGCGCTGCCCTACATCCGCAAGTTCCACGGCAAGACCCTGGTCATCAAATACGGCGGCAACGCCATGACGGACCCGGCCCTGCAGGCCGACTTCGCCGAGGACGTGGTGCTGCTCAAGCTGGTGGGCATGAACCCGGTGGTGGTGCACGGCGGCGGCCCGCAGATCGAGGCGGCGCTGAACCGCCTGGGTAAAAAAGGCCACTTCATCCAGGGCATGCGCGTCACCGACGAGGAAACCATGGAAGTCGTCGAATGGGTGCTGGCCGGCCAGGTGCAGCAGGACATCGTCGGCCTGATCAACCAGGCCGGTGGCAAGGCCGTGGGCCTGACCGGGCGCGACGGCGGCCTGATCCGCGCGCAAAAGCTCAAGATGGTCGACAAGGACGACCCGACCAAGGAGCACGACATCGGCTTTGTCGGCGACATCGTCAGCATAGACCCCAGCGTGGTCAAGGCGCTGCAGGACGACGCCTTCATCCCGGTGATCAGCCCCATAGGCTTCGGCGAGGAAAACGAGAGCTACAACATCAACGCCGACGTGGTGGCCGGCAAGCTGGCCACGGTGCTGAAAGCCGAGAAGCTGGTGCTGCTGACCAACACGCCCGGCGTGCTCAACAAGGCCGGCGAGCTGCTCACCGACCTGAGCGCCCGCGAGATCGACGAGCTGTTCGCCGACGGCACCATCTCGGGCGGCATGCTGCCCAAGATCGAAGGCGCGCTGGACGCGGCCAAGAGCGGCGTGAACTCGGTGCACATCATCGACGGCCGGGTGCCGCACGCCATGCTGCTGGAAATCCTGACCGACCAGGCCTACGGCACCATGATCAGATCGCACTGAAAAAATCGCCGCGAGGCCGGCGGCCGCCGTCAGCCTGGTGAAAGTGCGACTCTGTCAGACTGCGGGCTGGCGTGGCGCTGAAAAGAACAAGAGCAGACAGCGCGCCCCTCTCTATATAAAGAGCATTGGCAGCGAACCGGACAATTCGTGATGCGACTCCTACTGGTTGAAGACGACGTGATGGTGGCCAGCGGCATCAAGCTGGGGCTCAGCGACGCCGGTTATGCGGTCGACTGGGTCGGCAGCGCCGAACGCGCCGAGGAAGTCCTGCAGGGCGAGACCTTTGACGCCGCCATCATCGACATCGGCCTGCCGCGCATCGACGGGCTGGAGCTGACCCGACGCCTGCGCCGCGGCGGCCTGACCATGCCGGTGCTGATCCTGACCGCGCGCGACGCGCTGCAAGACCGCGTGCAAGGGCTGGACCTGGGTGCCGACGACTACATGGTGAAGCCCTTCGAGCTGCCCGAATTGCTGGCGCGCCTGCGCGCGCTGCTGCGCCGTTCGCAGGCCGCCACCAGCGCCACCCTGAGCTTCGGCGCGCTGGAGCTGGATACCGCGAATCGCGAGGCCCGCGCCAACGGCCAGCTGATAGAACTCGGCCCGCGCGAGTGGACGGTGATGGAATACCTGTTGATCAACGCCCCCAAACCCGCCAGCAAGGACAAGCTCCTGCAGGCCATGACCGGCTGGGACAAGGAAATCACGCCCAACGCCATCGAGGTCTACATCTCGCGCCTGCGCGGCAAGCTCGAGCCGCACGGCATCGCCGTGCGCTCGATTCGCGGTTTTGGCTACCGCCTGGAACTGACGGAAGCCGCGCCCGGCATGCCCGGCGCGGGCGCCGAGTAAGCGCCGGCGCATGGACGCCCCCGGCCGTCCCTGGGCCGACCGCCTGAAGGCCCGCCTGGCCGCCCTGGCCACTCGAACCGGCAACAGCCGCCTGGTGCCGCCGGCCATGAAGTCCGGCCTGCAGCGCCGCCTGCTGCTGCTGTTGCTGGTGCCGCTGGGGATTTTTGCGCTGATCAGCGTGTACTTCGATTACCAGACCGCCGGCAACGTCGCGCTGCAAAAAGACCAGCAGCTGGCGCGGCTGATCCCGTTGCTGGCCGATTCCGTGGTGGGGCCCGGCATCACGCCCGGGGGGCGCGAGCCCCTGCTGCTGCTGGCGCCGGCGGTGGACGATTTCCTCAAGGCCCGCACCGGTTCCGCCGGCTTCCGGATTTCCGACGCCCAGGGCGAATTCATGGCCGGCGAGGCCTGGATCCCCGACCTGCTGCCGGCCACACATGAGACCGAATTCCACAGCATCGAACACAAGGGCGTGACCTACCGCATCGCGGCCCAGCGCGTCAACACGGCCGCGGGTGAGCTGATCGTGCAACTGGCCGACGGCTCCGACCCGCGCCAGCAGTGGGTGCGCTCCGTGCTGATCAAGGTGCTGCTGCCCAACCTCATCCTGGTGCTGGCCGCGGGCTTCGCGCTCAATTGGGCCGTCACGCGGGCCCTCAAGCCGCTGATCGAGCTCAAGGACGCGGTGGAGCGCCGCAGCCCGCGCGACCTGAGCGCCATCGACCCGCAGACCACGCCCGCCGAGGTCCAGCCGCTGGTCAGCGCGCTGAACCGGCTGTTCAGCCTGGTGAACGACCAGGCCGAGGGCCAGCGCCGGTTTGTGGCCGACGCCGCGCACCAGCTGCGCACGCCGCTGGCCGGGCTGCAGGCGCAGGTCGAGGCCTGGGCGCAGGCCGCCAAGGTCGCGCAGGCCGCGGGTTCGGATGGCGCCGTCACGCTGTCGGCCGACAAAATCATCAAGCTGCGCAACGCGACCCGCCGCACCTCGCAGCTGGCCAACCAGCTGCTGGCGCTGTCGCGCGCCGACGCCTCGGCGGCCGCCGCCCAGCCCATGCAGCGGGTGGACCTGAAGGATTTGTGCGAATCCATCCTTCCGCTGCACCTGGACGCCGCCGCCCGCAAGGGCATAGACCTGGGGCTGGAGGCCCAGCCCGCCCAGGCCACGGGTTACGAATGGCTGCTGCGCGAACTGCTGGGCAACCTGGTGGACAACGCCGTCAAGTACACGCCGGCCGGCGGCACCGTCACCATACGCTGCGGCCCCGGCGTGCCGCCGGACGACAGGCTGGACCCCGGCCAACGGCGCTCCGGGGTGTTCCTGGAGGTCGAGGACGACGGCCCGGGCATCGCGCCGCACGAGCGCGCCAGGGCCTTGCAGCGCTTTTACCGGGTCCAGGGCACGGAGGGCGAGGGCAACGGCCTGGGCCTGGCCATCGCCAGCGAAATTGCCCGCGTCCACCATTCCCAGCTGGAGTTGGGCGACGGCGGTACCGAGGCCTCCGGCCCGCGCGGATTGCGGGTCCGCCTGAGTTTGTAGTCCGCCAGCCACAGTGAGCGCTCGCTGTTACGAAAGAGAACGTTGTAGCTTCGCCTCACGCAGTAAAACCCAGGCATCGCAAGCCCTGATCCGTCACTTCCCTGTGCGAGAATCAATTGCAACGATTTCCGGTTTTTTGAAACATTCTCCATCCATCGCCTATGTCCGACTTAGCGTCTGAATCCGAACTGAGCCCCCAGGCCACGCCAGCATCCGCCGAGCCTGCGGTGCGCAAGCGCCCCAAACCGGGGGAGCGCCGGGTCCAGATCCTGCAGGCCCTGGCGACCATGCTGGAGCAGCCGGGCGCCGAACGCATCACCACCTCGGCCCTGGCTGCCAGGCTGGAAGTGAGCGAAGCCGCGTTGTATCGCCATTTCGCCAGCAAGGCGCAAATGTTCGAAGGCCTGATCGAATTCATCGAGCAAACCGTTTTCACCCTGATCAACCAGATCGGCGAACGCGAACCCGACCACTCGGTCCGCACCCGCAAGCTGGTGGTCATGGTGCTGCAGTTCGCCGAAAAAAATCCCGGCATGACCCGCGTCATGGTCGGCGATGCCTTGGTGTTTGAAAACGAGCGCCTGCAGGAACGCATGAACCAGTTCTTCGACAAACTGGAATCCAGCCTCAAACAAAGCCTGCGCGACGCGGCAGCCGCCAGCGGCGCCGCCACCCCCACGGTAGACGCCCAGGTCCGCGCCTCGGTGATCGTCGCCTTTATGGTCGGCCGCCTGCAGCGTTTTGCCCGCTCAGGCTTCAAGCGCCTGCCGTCCGAGCACCTCGAAGCCAGCTTAGCCACGATCCTGGCCTAAGCCTCTCCTAGCCGGGAGAGTCGGCGCGATTCTTATTCTTTCCCAGTGGGGGCCCGGAACGGGCTTTGCCCGGCCGTAGGCGCCCGTCCCCTTGAGGGGAGGGGGCGCTACACGAAGTGAGCGCCAGCAGGGGGGAGCCAGTCACCAATTCCACAAAGTGCCGTCATGCTGCAAGCGGTTCACCGGCAGGTAAGCGCGCTGGTAAGGGTATTTGGCGGCCAGCTTCTCGTCGATCTCCACGCCGTGGCCTGGTGTCTCGCCGCAGTGCATGAAACCCTTGTCGAAGCGGTAGCTGTGCGGGAAGACCTCGTCGGTCTGCTCGGTGTGGCGCATGTATTCCTGCACCCCGAAGTTGGGCACCCAGGTGTCGAAGTGCAGCGCCGCGCCCATGCACACCGGTGACAAATCGGTCGCGCCGTGGCAACCGGTGCGCACCTGGTGCATGGAGGCGAAGTCGGCGATGCGCCGCAAATGCGTGATGCCGCCGGCATGCACGACAGTCGCACGGATGTAGTCGATCAGCTGGTTCTGGATCAGGTCCTTGCAATCCCAGATCGTGTTGAAGATCTCGCCCACGGCCAGCGGCGTGGTGGTGTGCTGGCGGATCAGGCGGAAAGCCTCCTGGTTTTCGGCCGGCGTCGCGTCCTCCAGCCAGAACAGGTGAAAAGGCTCCAGCGATTTGCCGAGCCGGCCGGCTTCGATGGGCGTCAACCGGTGATGCGCGTCGTGCAGCAGATGGATGTCCGGGCCCACGGCCTGGCGCACCGCGTCGAACAGTTTCGGCGTGTGCAGCAGGTATTTTTCGCTGCTCCAGTCGTGCTCGCTGGGCAGGTTGCCGTCGGCCGGCTCGTAAAACATGCTGCCCTTGCCCACACCGTAGACTTTTTCGAGGCCCGGCACGCCGCTCTGCGCGCGTATCGCCTGGTAGCCCATTTCCTTGTAGCGCAGCACCTCGTCCACCGTGTGGGCGATGTCGCTGCCGTTGGCGTGGCCGTAGACCATCACGCCGTTGCGGCTGCGTCCGCCCAGTAGCTGGTACAGCGGCAGGCCGGCGGCCTTGGCCTTGATGTCCCAGAGGGCGGTGTCCACCGCGGCGATCGCGCTCATGGTCACCGGGCCGCGCCGCCAGTAGGCGCCCTTGTAGAGGTATTGCCAGATGTCCTCGATCTGGTGCGCGTCGCGGCCAATCAGGCAGGGGATGACGTGTTCGGTCAGGTAGCTCACGACGGCGAGTTCGCGCCCATTGAGTGTGGCGTCGCCGATGCCGGTCAGGCCTTCGTCGGTTTCAATCTTGAGGGTGACGAAGTTGCGGCCGGGGCTGCAGACGATGACGCGGGCGTTGGTGATTTTCATGAAAAGTCAGGGGGTAAGAAAAGAAAAAATGCGGACAAGGGGGGATGGTGCTCAGCCGTTCCATCCCAGATGGCCGAGGAAGTCGCGCGTGCGCGCGACCGTGGGGTTCTCGAAGATCTGCGCGGGCGGGCCTTCTTCCAGGATGGCGCCGTTTTCAAACACCACCACCCAGTTCGCCACGCGCTGGGCAAAACTCATTTCGTGCGTGACGACGATCATGGTCATGCCTTCCTGGGCCAGCTTCTTCATCACGTTGAGCACTTCGCCCACGGTTTCCGGGTCCAGTGCCGAAGTCGGCTCGTCGAACAGCATCACCTCCGGCTCCATTGCCAGCGCGCGGGCAATTGCCACGCGCTGCTGCTGGCCGCCCGAGAGATTGGCCGGGAAGTTGCCGGCCTTGGATTCCAGCCCGACTTTTTCGAGCAGCACCATCGCGCGTTTGCGCGCGTCGGCCTCGCTCATGCCTAGCACGGTGATGGGGCCCATGGCCACGTTGTCCAGCGCCGTCTTGTGCGGGAACAGCTCGAAGCTCTGGAACACCATGCCCATGCGCTGGCGCACCTTGCGCACCTCGGTTTCGCGCGTCGGCAGCGGGATGCCGTCCAGCAGCACGCGCCCGCCGTTCAGGGTCTCGAGCGCGTTGGTGCAGCGCAGCAGCGTCGACTTGCCCGAGCCCGAGGGCCCGATCAGGCACATGACCTCGCCTTTGTTGACCTGCAGCGAGACGCCGTTGAGCGCCACAAAATCGCCGTACAGCTTGCGCACGTCTTCGTAGACCAGCACGGGCGGCTGCCCTGCGCCCTTGCGTGGTACCGCGGCGGCGGCACCGGTGTTTTGTGGGGTAGCTGATGTCATTCCTTGACTCCGTATTTTTTGTGGATCCAGTCCACGAGTTTTGCCTGGGGGTAGCCCATCAGCCAGTAGATCGCGGCCATGGCGGTCAGCATCTCCAGCACCCGGAAGGTCTGGGCGCGTATCTGCATCGAGGTGTAGGCGAGCTCGCTGACGGCGATCACCGACACCAGCGAGGTGTCCTTGAACAGCGAAATCCAGGTGCTCGCCAGCACCGGCAGGATGCGGCGCGCCGCCTGCGGGATCACCACCTTGAACATGGCCTGTCGGCGCGACATGCCCATGGCCAGGGCCGCTTCCATCTGGCCCTTGCGGATGGAGTTGATGCCGGCGCGGAAGGTCTCGGCGTTGTAGGCCGAGATGTTGAGCACCAGCGCGACCAGCGCCGTCGTGAGCGCGGAGAACTGCACGTCGAAGGCGATGGGCATCACGTAGAAGGCCCAGTAGATCACCAGGATCAGCGGCAGGTTGCGGAAAAATTCCACGAAAGCCAGCGAGGCCGAACTCAGCAGCTTGTTCGACGACAGGCGCATCAGCGCCAGCAATATGCCGCCCGGCACGGCCAGCAGCATGGTCAGCACCGTCAGGCCCACGGTCATGAGCGCGCCGTCCCACAGCGCGCCGCGGTGCGTCCAGATGACGTTCCAGTCGAAGTTCATGAGCGCCCCAGGTGTGCGAGTTTTTGGTACATGCGGTCGACGACGCGGGTGACCGGGAACAGCACCAGGAAATACAGCACCATGACGGCCGTGAACACCTCCACCGGCCGGTAGCTCTGGCCGGCCACGGTTTCGGCGCGGTGCATCAGCTCGGGTACGGCGATCACGGTGGCGATGGCCGTGTCCTTGATGGCCATGGTCAGCACCGAGCCGAAGGCCGGCAGCATGCGGATGGTGGCCTGAGGCAGGATGATCTTGCGCAAAATCTGCGCGCGCGACATGCCCAGCGCCAGCCCGGCGCGCGTCTGCCCGGGCCGTATCGATTCAATGCCGGCGCGGATGATCTCGGACGCGTAAGCCGCGATGTGCAGCGTCAGCCCCACCAGTGCGGCCCAGAAGGGCGGAAAGGTCACGCCGGCCAGCAACGGGAAGGCGAAGTAAATCCACACCAGCACCACCAGGATGGGGATGGCGCGCATGGTGTCGACGTAAAAAACCAGCACGGTGCTGAGCCAGCGTGGGCCGTAGAGACGCAGCAGCGCGATCACCAGCCCCGACAGGATGCTGGTCACCGCGCTGACCACGCTGAGCAGCACGGTGATGCCCAGCCCGCCGGCGAAGAAACGCCAGTTCTCGATGATCGGTGAAAAGTCCACGTCCATGAAAGGTCCGTCCGGGTTGAATGAGGAAGGGCGGCCCGCCTGCCAGGGCAGCGGGCCGCGCTGGCGGCACGGGGCCGGGCCGGATTTACTTGAGGTTCTGCGTCATGCGCACTTCTTCGGCCTGCAGCTGCGGCTCCATGCGTTTTTCGACTTCACGCAGCCAGTCCAGGTAGACCTGCTCGTTCTTGTTCACGCCCATGCCGGTCTTGATCTCGAAGATCTTGCTGTCCTGGCAGTTGTTTTCTTTCGGGAAAACCGCCAGGCCCTTGACCTTTTTGTTGATGTTGGGCCAGAGCATGCGGTTCAGCGGCGCGACGTCCGAGCGGCCGGCCAGCACTTCCTCGATGGGCGCGACCGAGCCGGAGTTGGCCACGCCGCGCAGCTTGGCTTTGGAGAACTGCTCGCGCACCAGCGGTTCCTCGCCAGCGCCCGAGAAATAGGCCATGGTGATCTCGGGCTTGTTGAAGTCTTCCAGCGTCTTGGCGTTGGTGAACTTCGGGTTGTCGGCGCGGCCGAACATGCAGACGCCGGTGCTGGAGAAGGTCACGAAGTCGATGATCTTGGCGCGCTCGGCATTCTGGTTCAGCGGGCCGATCATGATGTCCATCTGGTTGGCGATCAGCGCCGGCACCTTGGTTTCGTGGCTGACCGGGACCGGCACGACCTTCACGCCCAGCAGCTTGGCGAACTCCTTGCCCAGCAGCCACGACGGGCCGGACCAGGGCTCGCCTTCGCCGGTGGTGTTCTGGGCGAGCCAGGGCGGGTTGTTGACCACGCCGACACGCAGCACGCCGGCCTTGCGGATCGCGTCTATGCGCGGGCTGGCGCCGGGCGCGGGCGGCGTCTGGGCGAAGGCGGCGGCCGATACGCCGGTGGCGACGGCGGCCAGCGCGAGATGCCGGCACAGGCGCAGGGAGGAGGTGATGCGGTTCATGGTTTGTCTCTTTCTCTTGGGTGAATGGGTGGCGTTTGCCGGTGCTTTTCCGGTGCTTACTTGAGTGACTCGATCACGCGCTTTTCTTCCGCGGCGAGCTTGGGTTCCAGTGTTTTTTCAACAGCGCGCAGCCAGTCGATGAAGGCTTGCTGGTTCTTGTCGACGGCCAGGCCCACGGGCGAGGCTTTTTCCTTGCTGCCCTGGCAGTTGTTCTCATGCGGGAACACCGTCAGGCCCTTGACCTTCTGGTTCAGGTTGACCCAGGGCACGCGGTTGATGGGTGCCGCGTCGGCGCGTTTGGCCATGATTTCTTCCACCGGCGCGGTGGCGCCTGAACTCGCGACGGCGCGGAATTTGGCTTTGGGGAAGCGTTCCTTGACCCAGTTCTCCTCGGCGCCGCCCGTGAAGTAGGCGATCGTGATGTCGGGGCTGTTGAGGTCGTCCACCGACTTCACCTTGGCCAGCTTGTCATTGCCCGCGCGGCCGAACATGCAGACGCTGGTGGTGGAATAGATCACGAAGTCCACCACCTTGAGCCGCTCCGGCGTTTCGCCCAGTGGGCTGATGGTCATGTCGACCTGGTTGGCGGCCAGCACCGGCACCTTGGTCTCATGCGACACCGCCACGGGCACCAGCTTGACGTTCAGCAGGCGCGCGTATTCGTTGGCCAGCGTCCAGGCCGGGCCGCTCCAGGCCTGGCCGCCACCCGTGGTGTTCTCGAGCAGCCAGGGTGAGTTCTGCAGAACGCCCACGCGCAGCTCCCCCGATTTTTTGATCGCGTCTATGCGCGGGCTGGCACCCGCCGGCGGTGGCGCCTGGGCCAGCAGCGCGGCGCCCGACAGGCCCAGCAGCAGGCCGGCCAGGGTGGCTTTGGGTTTCAGTTTTGGCATGTTCATCTTGTCTCTCTTGGTGTTGTTGGGGGAAGAACTGTCGGGGCTAAAGCAGGGGGGGCGTTATCGCCAAGCCTGCGCGAACTCGCTGATCACACGCTCCAGGTGGGCGCGCATCGCTGCTCGCGCGGCGATGGGGTCGCGCGCCAGCAAGGCCTTGAAGATGCGCTGGTGGTCGGCGTGCGAAGCCAGGCGCAGTTCGGGTGTGTGGAAGTGGTGTTCGATCTTGGTCCAGACCGGGCCCTTGGCCTGGGCCCACATGGCGCTCACCATCTGCAGCAGCACGCTGTTGCCGGTGGACTCGGCGATGCGCAGGTGGAACAACTGGTCGGCCGCCTCGTTTTCTTCCTTGTTGTCGATGTGCTCGCGCATGTCGCTGAGCGCCGTGAAGATGCGGTCCAGGTCGCCGTCCTTGCGGGTTTCCGCCGCGACCGAGGCGATTTCCGATTCGATCAGGCAGCGTGCGCGCAGCAGTTCAAACGGGCCGGGGCCGGTTTCCGACATGAAAGGCGAGGAGGCAGGGTTGCCGCGCACCTGCGTCACATAAATGCCCGAGCCGCCGCGCACCTCGACCACGCCCTGCAGCTCGAGCGCGATCATGGCTTCGCGCACCGAGGTGCGGCTCACGTCAAACCGCTCGGCCAGCGCGCGCTCCGAGGGGAGCCGTTCGCCGAGCTTGAACTCGCCCTGGGCGATCAGCGCCAACAGCTGCGTGGCCAGGCGCTGGTAAGAGCGGTCGGACAGTGCCCGGGGTGGGTTGGACGCGTCGTCCGGGGAGGCCGGCTGGATGAGTTGAAGTGCCATGGTGGCTCCAAAGTGGTTGGACCAATTATGGGATTTCAGGGCAATAAAGGCCAATAGTGGTTTACCACTATGGCTAACTGGTCGGTCCAATTGTTCAATAAAGTCCTTTCATCGGCTGACACTAGGCATGCGCTCACTCTCTCAAACCGTGCTGGATAACCGGGCGGTTCCACCCTCCCTGCATCTCCCCGATTACCCGCGAAGCGCCCTGGCACCCGGCGTGCTGCACCTCGGCCTGGGCGCGTTTCMCCGCGCCCACCAGGCGGTGGTCTTCGACGCCTTGCTGCAGGCCGGCGACCCGCGCTGGGGGGTGCTGGGCGTGGCCATGCGCAGCACCGGGCTGGCCGATGCGCTGGCCCGCCAGGACGGGCTTTACACCCTGCAAATCGCGAGCGCGGAAGGGCGGCGCTGGCAGCTGGTCGGCTCGGTGCTGGACACCTGTGTCGCGGCGCGCGAGCCGGACCGTGTCACCGCCGCCCTCGCCGCGCCGGCCACCCGCTGGGTCACGCTGACCGTGACCGAAAAAGCCTACGGCGCCGAGCTCGCGGCGCAACTCGTGGCCGGCCTGGCCGCGCGCCATGCGGCGGGCCTGGGCGGCCTGACCATCGCCTCCTGCGACAACCTGAGCGGCAACGGCGGCAAGCTGCGCCAGCTGTGCCTGGATGCCGCGGCGGCGCAGGACACCGTGCTGGCGCAGTGGATAGAGAACAACTGCGCCTTTCCCAACAGCATGGTGGACCGCATCGTCCCCGCGGCCACCGCGCAGCACCGTGGCGACGCCGCCCGCGTGGCCGGCCTGGACGACGCCTGCGCCCTGGGCACCGAGGCCTTCTGGGAATGGGTGATAGAACGCCACTTCGTGGACCCGGCCGACGGTGCCGCGCTGGCGGCCGCGGGCGTGCAGGTGGTCGAGGACGTCAGGCCGTTTGAAGAGGCCAAGCTGCGCATGCTCAACGGCAGCCACACCGCCATTGCGCTGATGGGCGCTGTCATGGGCCTGCCCACGGTGGCCGATTGCGTGGCCAACGCCGACATCCGCTGGTTCATCCATCACCTGATGACCGACATCGTGATGCCGCAGCTGCAGCGCCCCGGCCTGCCGGCCTACCGCGATGCGCTGCTTGCGCGTTTCGCCAACCCGGACCTGCACCACAAGGTGCACCAGATCGCCTCGGACAGCTCGCTGAAGATTCCCTTGCGCTGGCTGCCCACGCTGCAGGCCCGGCTGGCCGCCGGCGCCGACGTCGAGCCGCTGGCCGCGCGCCCGCAACAGCACCGCGGCGATGTCGCCGGCACGGTGGCGGCCTTGCTTGGGCAGCCGGCCATCTGGGGCGAAGTGCTCCACGCCGACCCGCGCTGGACTTCACGCGTGGGCTTCTGGCTGGAACGCATCCAGGCCCTGGGCGTCGGCGAGGCGCTCGCGCAATTCAAATCCGGGCACGCGCCCAAACCTCAACCCTGAACACGGAAACATTTCAACCATGATCCCCCAACATCCTCCCATCCGAGATCAGGTCGCCCTCGTCACCGGCGCCAATGCCGGCATGGGCCTGGCGACCGTGCGCGCGCTGCTCGACGCGGGTTACCGCGTTGCGGCAACCGACCTGCGCACGGAAGCTGTGGCCAGCGAACTGGCCCACCACGGCGACCGGCTGGCCTGCTTTGTCATGGACGTGAGCGACTATGCCCAGGTGCATTCGGCCTGCGATCAGATCGAAAAGCATTTCGGACGCATCGACGTTTGCGTCAACAACGCGGGTTTTTTGCAGTACGCCAACTGCGAGCAGACCACACCCGAGCTCTGGCACAAAACGCTGAGGATCAACCTGGACGGCGTGTTCTACGTGAGCCAGCGCGTGGCCCCGGGCATGAAGGCGCGCGGCTTCGGCCGCATCGTCAACATCTCGTCTTTCGGCGCGAAGACCGGTGGCCTGTCGCCGCTGCCCGCTTATGCGGCCAGCAAGGGGGGCGTCACGTCCCTGACCTTCAGCTTCGCGCGTGAATACGCGCCCTTCGGCGTAACCTGCAATGCGCTGGCCCCCACCTTTGTGAAAACCCAGATGCTGACCGAACAGGTCAGCGCCGAGCGGCAGGCCGAGCTGCGGCAAAAGATTCCGGTGGGCCGCTTCTGCGAGCTTGAAGAACTGGCGCACAGCGTGCTGTTCCTGGCCCATCCACTGAGTGGCTTCATCACCGGCGAAGTACTGGACTTGAACGGCGGCCTGCAGTTCGACTGAGGCTTCAGTTCGCCAGGCCGACCTTGGCGGCGGCGCCGACGATTTCTTCCCAGGTGCTGGCGTCGATCTCGATGCCATCCCGTTCGCGCTCCACGCGCGCGCGGCGTTCGGGTTCTCCGGCGATCTGCACGGCTTGTATGCCGTCGGCCGGCGGGCTTTTGCGCAGCCATTCGACAAAGGCCAGGGCCTCGGTTTCCATCGCCGATTGTGTGCCCAGCTTGCCGGGGTCAATCAGGATGGTCAGCATGCTGTTGTAGACGGCGCGTGTGCCCACTGTCGGGTGGTGCCAGGTGCCGCCGCCGGTCAGCGCGCCACCCAGCAGCTCGCAGGCCACAGCCAGGCCGTAACCCTTGTGCTCGCCGAAAGGCATCAGCGCGCCAAAAAAACCATTGGCCTGCGGCACCACCACGACGCCCGGGTCGGTGGTCGGCTGGCCGTGCTCGTCGATCAGCAGGCCGGGCTGTACTGACTTGCCCTGGTTGTGCGCGACGCGCATCTTGCCCTGGGCCACGCGGCTGGTGGCGAAGTCCAACACAAAGGGCGGGCTGTCTTTCAGCGGTATGCCGATGCAGCAGGGGTTGGTGCCGTAGCGGCCGTCGGCACCGCCCCAGGGCGCGACCACCGGCCGCGTCATGACGTTGACGAAGTGCAGCGACACCAGGCCCTGGGTCACGGCCATCTCCGCGAAATGGCCTATGCGCCCCAGGTGGTGCGATTCGGCCAGCGCCAGGATGCAGCTGCCTTGTTCCTTCGCGCGGGCCATGCCCAGCAGCATGGCCTGCTCGCCGACCACCTGGCCGTAGCCGCGCTGGCCGTTGAGGCTCAGCAGCGCGCCGGCATCAAGTACCGTCTTGACCTGCGCGTTGGGCGTCAGGCCGCCCTCGAGCACCGCATCTACATAGCGCGGCAGCATGCCAACGCCGTGCGAGTCATGGCCGCTGAGGTTGGCCATCACCAGGTTGGAGGCGACTTTTTCGGCTTCTTGCGCCGAGCTGCCGGCAGCGACGAGGATGCGGGCGCAATGGGCCCGCAGGTCTGAGGCTTGGATGTTTTTTTGCATGGGGCTGCGGGGATGGGAAGGAGGTTTACATCACGGCGCCGACTTGCCAGGGCACGAACTCGTTCTGGCCGTAGCCGTGTTTTTCGCTCTTGCTGGGTTCGCCCGAGGCAGTGGCCAGCACCATGTCAAAAATGCGTTGCCCCATCTCCTGCACCGACACACCGCCGTCGATGATCTCGCCGCAGTTGATGTCCATGTCCTCTTCCTGCCGCTTCCACAGCGCCGAGTTGGTGGCGAGTTTGAGCGAAGGTGAGGGCGCGCAGCCGTAGGCTGAGCCGCGGCCGGTGGTAAAGCAGATGATGTTGGCGCCGCCGGCCACCTGGCCCGTGGCGCTGACCGGGTCGTAGCCGGGGGTGTCCATGTAGACAAAACCGTGCGCACCCACGGGCTCTGCGTATTCGTACACCGCCTCGAGGTTGGAGGTGCCGCCCTTGGCGACTGCGCCCAGCGATTTTTCGAGGATGGTGGTCAAACCGCCGGCCTTGTTGCCCGGCGAAGGGTTGTTGTTCATTTCGCCATCGTTGATCTGGGTGTAGTGCTCCCACCATTTGATGCGCGAGATCAGTTTCTCGGCGATCTCGGGGCGCACGGCGCGCCGCGTGAGCAGGTGCTCGGCGCCGTAAATCTCGGGTGTTTCGCTGAGGATGGCGGTGCCGCCGTGAGCCACCAGCAAGTCCACCGCCGCGCCCAGCGCCGGGTTGGCGCTGATGCCCGAATAACCGTCGGAGCCGCCGCACTGCAGGCCTATGGTGATGTGGGCGGCGCTGCAGGGCTCGCGCTTGACGGCATTGGCCTGCGGCAGCATTTCCTTGATCATGGCGATGCCCTTGGCCACGGTCTTGGCCGTGCCGCCGGTGTCCTGGATGCTGAAGACGCGCAGGGTTTCGCCCTCGCGCAGGCTGCCGTGGGCCAGCCAGGCGTTGATCTGGTTGGATTCGCAGCCCAGGCCCACCACCAGCACGCCGGCGAAGTTGGGGTGCGTGGCATAGCCCGTCAGCGTGCGCTGCAGGATCTGCAGGCCCAGGCCGTCGCTGTCCATGCCGCAGCCCGTGCCGTGCGTGAGCGCCACCACGCCGTCGACGTTGGGAAAGTCTTTCAGCGCCGACGGGTTGTTCTGCCGCGAAAAATGGTCGGAAATCGCGCGCGCGGCCGTGGCCGAGCAGTTCACGCTGGAGAGGATGCCGATGTAGTTGCGCGTGGCCACGCGGCCGTCGGGCCGCTTGATGCCCATGAAGGTCGCCTCCCGTTTGGCCGGCGCCGGCTTCACGTCGGCGCCGAAGGCGTAATCGCGCGCGAAGTCGCCCTTGTCGGGGCCCATGTCCAGGTTGTGCGTGTGCACATGCTCGCCGGGCGCGATGGGCTTGCTCGCGAAACCGATGATCTGGTTGTAGCGCCGTATCGGCTCGCCGGCGGCCAGCGCCCGCGTGGCGATCTTGTGGCCGGCGGGGATCAGGCCGCGCACGGTGATGCTTTCTACCTGGGTGCCGCCCACCAGCTGGGCGCGGGCAATCAGGACGTCATCGGCGGGATGGAGGCGGATAAAGGGTGTCATGGTGGATCTCTGCATTTTCAATCAAGTGCCATCGCGGAACCGGTTTTGCCGGGCCGCAGGTGGCGCCCCCTCGAGGGGGAGGCGCCGAAGGCGCTTTGGGGGTGATTGTTCACCATTCAATAAAACATCTTCGGTAGCCAGAGTACTGCTTTCGGGAAGTAGGTGATGATGCCCAGGCTTAGCAGCAGCGGCACCAGCCAGGGCAGGATGGCGATGGTGGTGCGTTCCACCGACAGGTTCGCCACGCGCGCCAGCACAAACAGCACCATGCCCATGGGCGGGTGCAAGAGGCCGATCATCAGGTTGAGCACCATGACCAGGCCGAAATGCACCGGGTCTATGCCCAGTTGCGCGGTGATGGGCAGCAGGATGGGCACCAGGATGGTGATGGCGGCGGTGGGCTCCAGGAAGCAGCCGACGAACAGCATCAGCAGGTTGGCCAGCAGCAAAAACACCCAGGGGCTCTGGGTAAAGCCCAGCACCCAGGCGGCGATCGCCGTGGTCACACCGGTGGCCGTCAGCATCCAGCCGAATATGGACGCGGCCGCCACGATGAAGAGCACGGTGGAGGTGGTCTCCACGGTGTCCAGGCAGACCTTGACGAACATCTTGAATTTGAGCGCCTTGTACCAGAAGAAGCCCAGCACCATGGCCCAGACGCAGGCCGCGATCGCGCCCTCGGTGGGCGTGAAAAGGCCTGTCGTCATGCCGCCTATCAGCAGCACCGGCGTCATGATGGGCAGCACGGCCTCGAATTTAAAAATCTTGTCGAGCACGAACAAGGCGATGAGCCCGGCAATCACCGTGACCTGCGCCGGTGCGCCGGCCTTGCTGATCAGCAGCCACAGCACCAGCGGCCAGGCCGCGACCACGCCGAGCTCTATCAGGGCTTTGCCCAGCTTGCTGGCCGAGAACTTGATATCGGCGCCCCATTTGTTCTTATGCGCGAAGTAAGCCACGGTCAGCATCATCAGCACGGCCATCAGCAGGCCTGGCAACAGGCCGGCCAGGAACAGCGCGCCAATCGACACGTTGGCCATCATGCCGTAGATCACAAAAGGCAGGCTGGGCGGGATGATGGGGCCGAGCGTGGCCGAGGCGGCCGTCACGCCGACCGCGAATTCCGACGAATAGCCGTGCTCCTTCATGGCCTTGATCTCGATGGTGCCCAGGCCGGCTGCGTCGGCGATCGCTGTGCCGCTCATGCCGGCAAAAATGACCGAGCCCAGCACGTTGACGTGGCCCAGGCCGCCCTTGAGCCAGCCCACCAGCGCCAGCGCGAAGTTGTAGATGCGGGTGGTGATGCCGGCATTGTTCATCAGGTTGCCGGCCAGGATGAAGAAAGGCACGGCCAGCAGCGGGAAGCTGTCTATGCCCGACACCATGCGGTGGATCACCACAAAAGGCGGCAGGTTGCCGGTGACCAGGATGTAGACCAGCGAGGCGCCCGCCATGGCGATGGCGACCGGAATGCCGGCGCCCATGAAGATCAGGAAAAATATTTTGAGCATGATGGTGCAGTGAGCTTCGCGCTCAGCGGTCTTCCATGGTGGATTCGGGGCGTTCCAGCACGCTGTAGCCGCGGCGGTAATGAATCAGGGCGACCTGCAACGAGCGCACCAGCATGGCGGCAAAACCGAGCAGGCACAGGCCGTACACGATGTTCATGGGCAGGTCGACGATGGTCATGCGGGTCTGGTTGCCGATTTTTTCCATCATCTGGATGGTCATGAACACGGCCGCGCCGTAAAAGGCGATGCGCAGCACGTCCGTCACCGTCGACATGACGCGGCCCATCTTCGCCGGCATGTGGCGGTAGAAAAAATCCACCTGGATGTGGTTGTTCTTGGCCACGCCGATGGCCGCGCCTATGAACACCACGGCGATCAGCTCATACCGCGCGATCTCCTCGGTCCACGCGGCCGAGTCGTTGAAGACGTAACGCGTGACGAACTGATACAGCACGGTGGCGCCCAGCACCCAGAAAAAAGCCAGGGCCAGCCAGCCCTCGACGGTGGTGGCCGACAGGTCCACCGCCTCGTCTTCGGTGTGGAATGAACCGTCGTCGCTGATGATTTTTTCAGTCATCGTATTTCCTTCATTTGTCTTTACCAGCAGAGTCCGGTAGTCGCCCGAAAAGCGTAGCGAGCGGTCCGAGGTCGCACTGAGAAGCGCAGCCGTACTCCGGTACGGCGAGCATCGCAAGTGCGAGATCGGGCCGCGCAGTAGCTTTACGGGTGGCTACCTACTTCAAATTAATAATGCGGTCGTAATCGGCTTGACGGTAGCCTTGATCCGCAGGCGAGGTGCTCTTCAACACCGCTGCGCGGAAGGCGTTCTTGTCGACCGTGATCACGTTGTTGCCTTTTTTCTTGAACTCCTCGACCAGCCGGGCTTCCGAGGCGATGATCTCGCGGCCGGTTTTTTCGGCGGCTTCCAGCATCACGTCGCTGAAGATCTTTTTCTCGTCGGCGCTGAGCTTGCCCCAGAGCTGGCCCGAGACCACGGTCAGCAGCGAGTCGACGATGTGGCCGGTCAGTGAAATGTTCTTCTGCACCTCATAGAATTTTTTCGCCTCGATGGTGGGCAGCGGGTTCTCCTGCGCGTCCACCGTGCCGTTTTGCAGCGCCAGGTAGACCTCGGCGAAGGCAATCGGGGTCGGGTTGGCGCCCAGCGCCTTGGGGAAAGCCATATAGGCCGGCGCGTCGGGCACGCGGATCTTCAGGCCCTTCATGTCTTCGGGCTTGGTGATGGGGCGCGCGGCGCTGGATGTCACGTGGCGCGCGCCGTAGTAATTGAGCGCGGTGATGTGGTTGCCGCTCTTCTGGTCATAGCCGGCGGCGAGTTCCTTGAACACATCACTGTTGGCGAACTTGAGCTGGTGCTCGGCGTCGCGGAAGATGAWGGGGAAGTAGCCAATCGCCAGCGGCTGGTAGGTGCGGCCGGCAAAACTCGCGCCCGTAAGGATGATGTCCACCGTGCCCAGGGTCAGGCCCTGGTTGATGTCGGCCTCCTTGCCCAGCGTGGAGGCCGGGAACACCTGGATCTCATACTTGCCGTTGGTGCGCTTCTTGATCTCGTCGCCGGCCCAGACCGACCACTTGTGGAAGGGCTCGGAGGTTTCATAGACGTGCGCCCATTTGAGCTTGGTCTGCGCCGAGGCAATGCCGGAAAAGCCCAGGGCCCCCGCCATCAGCGCGCAGGCGGCGATGGCTTTGACGGCGAATCGTTTGTTGTGGAATGCATTCATGGTTGTCTCCTCAAAGGGTGTTGCTGGCATGAACAGGGAAAGCGGCCGTGCGCGCCAGCGCGCACGCCGTGAAGCCGGGGTCTGTTGCCTCAGTTCTTCAGGTTGAGCTTGGTCACGAGTTGCTTGAAGGTGTCGTTGTCGCGCACCATCTGCGCCTTGAAGGCGGGGCCGTCGGCATAGGCGTAGCCCAGGTTGAGCTTGTCCATGACCTCGCGCATGATGGGTTCGTCGGCGGCTTTCTTGCTGAAGGCCCGGATGGTTTCCACGACTTCCGGCGGCGTGCCCTTGACCACGCCCAGGCCGCGCCAGGTGCCAATGGACAGGTCTATCTTGCGTTCTTTCATCGTCGGCACGTTCTCGAAACCCTTGACGCGCTGGTCGGCCATCACGCCGAGGATCTTCAGCTTGCCGGCGGCCACGTGCACCGCGACTTCGGCCGGGCTCACGCCCACGGCGTCCACATGGCCGCCCAGCAGGGCCAGCACGGCAGGGCCCGCGCCCTGGAAGGGGATGTGGTTGAACTTCGCGCCGGTTTTTTCTTCCAGCGAGGCGGCGGCCAGGTGCCAGATCGAGCCGTTGCCGGCGTTGCCGACTTTCACGTCGCTGCCGGTCTTTTTGGCGGCGGCCAGGAAGTCTTCAATCGTGTTGTAGGGCGAATCCGCGCGCACCGTGATGGCGGCCGGGTCGGCGTTGAGGCGGGCGATCGGGATGAAGTCGTCCTGCGTGATCTTGGTGATGCCCATGTGCGGCAGTATGGTCACCTCGACGAAGAGCATGGCAATCTTGTAGCCGTCGGGCTTGGCGTTCACCACGTCGGCCAGGCCGATGGCGCCGCTGGCGCCCGGCTTGTTATAGACCACCAGCGATTGTGTGGTGTATTTTTTGGCCGCCTCGGCGTAGGCGCGTGCCAGCGAGTCGGTGCCGCCGCCCGGCTGGAAGGCCACCATCACTTCAATCGGTTTGTTGGGGTAAGGCTGGGCCCAGGCGCCGCCGCAGAGGCCGGTAAGCAGCAGGGCCGCGGCCAGCCGTTGGGTGCGGGTCAGGAAGTTCATGCTTTGTCTCGCTTTCTTTCTTATCGATCAAGTTGCTGTTGAGGGGAAATCTCCGGGTGCGGGATGCTTCTTCTTATTTCTTGGGCGCTTTTGCTTGCTTGGTGGTCCGGCGCCAGCTCACGCTGAAGCGCTTGTGCGACTGGTCCATGTGTTCGTGCATGGCCGCGCGCGCGGCGTCGGGATTGTGGTTGCGCACCGCCTCAAAAATCGCCTCGTGCTCCGCGATCGCCGAACGCCAGGAATCCACGGTCTCAAAATGGCCGCCCAGGCGCTCGAACAGCGGGCCGCGCCGCGAGTCCCAGAAGCGCTGTATGGTTTCAATCAGCACCACGTTGCCGCAGGACTCGACGATGGCGCTGTGAAAGGCGCGGTCGCCATTCAGCGGCAGCACGCCGCGGTCGGCATCAAGCTTCATGCTGGCAATGGCCTTGTCCATGGCATCGATATGTTTGCGTTTGGCCTGGGTGGCGGCCATGGCGGCGACCTCGCCTTCGACCACGCGGCGGGCGCGTATCAATTCCAGCGGGCCCCATTCATCGGGCGGGATCTGCTCGGCCCGGCTGTTGCCGGGGCTGGGCGCCTTGCTGCGGTCCAGCACGTAGACGCCGGAGCCGGTGCGTACCTCGACCCAGCCCTCGACTTCCATTGCGATCAGCGCCTCGCGCACCGAAGGCCGGCTCACGCCCAGCTGCCGCGCCAGGTCGCGCTCGGCCGGCAGGCGCGCGCCCACGGCCCATTCGCCGGCGGAGATCAGCGTGCGCAACTGCTCGGCGATCTGGCGGTACAGGCGTTGCGGTTCGACGGTCTGCAGGGGCATGGGTGGAAAAAGCGGAGGGGAGGGGCGGCTTAAGGGTTAGCCAGAATTGGACAAGTGGTCAGACCAATTGATAATCCCATGAAACCCCCGGGCCAACATCCGGCAAAACCCTGTAGGAGCACTGATGAGACTTGAAGGAAAAAAAGCACTGGTCACCGCGGCGGGCCAGGGCATTGGGCGCGCCAGCGCGCTGGCGCTGGCGGCCGAAGGCGCGCAGGTCTGGGCCACCGACCTGAACCCCCAACTGCTGGAAAGCTACCAGGGCGTGGCCAACGTCACCGCGCTGCCGCTGAATGTGCTCGACAAGGCCGCCATCCACAAGCTGGTGGGCGGCCTGCCGGCGCTGGACGTGCTGTTCAATTGCGCGGGTTTTGTGCACGGCGGCACGGCGCTTCAGGCCACCGACGAAGACCTCGAGTTCGCCTTCCAGCTCAATGTGCGCGCGCAGTTCTGGATGATCCAGGCCGTGCTGCCGAAAATGCAGGCTAAAAAAGGCGGCAGCATCATCAACATGGCCAGCGTCTGCAGCAGCATCAAGGGCCTGCCCAACCGTTTTATCTATGGCACGACCAAGGCCGCGGTGATAGGCCTCACCAAAAGCGTCGCGGCCGACTTTGTGGCCGACGGCGTGCGCTGCAATGCGATCTGCCCCGGCACCGTCGACACGCCCTCGCTGCAGGACCGCATCAACGCCAATGCCGACCCGGTGGAGGCGCGCAAGGCCTTTGTCGCGCGCCAGCCGCTGGGGCGTTTGGCCCAGGCGCATGAAATCGCGCCGCTGGTGGTGTTCCTGGCCAGCGATGAAGCCGCCTTTGTGACCGGCCAGGCCTACAACATCGACGGCGGCATCACCATATGAACCAGCTCGACCTGAAGGGGCGGCATGCCGTCGTGACAGGTGGTGCGGTCGGCCTCGGCTTTGCGGTTGCGCAGCGCATGCTGGCCTCGGGCGGCACGGTCACCTTGTGGGACATCAATCCCGAAGCGCTGGCCAAGGCCAAAGAGGCGCTGGGTGCGGGTGTGCACACCGTGGCCGTCGATGTCAGCAGCCATGCCAGCGTGGTGGAAGCGGTCAAACAGACGGTTGCCCACAACCCGGCCATTGATGCCCTGGTCAACTCGGCCGGCATCACCGGCCCCAACGTCAAGCTCTGGGACTATCCGCCCGAGCAGTGGATGCAGGTGCAGCAGGTCAACCTCAACGGGTTGTTCTTCTGCTGCCGCGAAGTCGTGCCGCACATGCGCGCGCGCAACTACGGGCGCATCGTCAACATCGCCTCGGTCGCCGGTAAGGAGGGCAACCCGAATGCCAGCGCCTACAGCGCCAGCAAGGCCGCGGTGATCGCCCTGACAAAATCCCTGGGCAAGGAACTCGCCGACACTGGCGTGCGCGTCAACTGCGTCACGCCGGCCGCCGTCAAGACGCCGATTTTTGAGCAGATGACGCCGGAGTTCATACAGTTCATGCTTTCTAAAATCCCCATGGGCCGCTTCGGCACGCCCGATGAGGTGGCCGCCATGGTCAGCTGGCTTTGCACCGAAGATTGTTCTTTCTCAACAGGCGCCGTGTTTGACCTATCCGGCGGCCGCTCCACCTATTGATGTAATGTCCATAAATCCGATGATTGGGCGCATGGCGGCGTTGCGCGGTGCTCGGAATCCTCATGCACCCAAGTGCATTCCGGTTCCTGCGCTCCGTGCGCCTTGCCCTGCATCCCAAGCATCGAATTTCTGAACACTACATCGCTTCACTTGTTATCTCATCAAAAGGAAAAACCATGAAACTCGTTCGTTATGGCAACCCCGGCAAGGAAAAGCCCGGCCTCATCGATGCCAATGGCAAGCTGCGCGACCTCAGCGGCGTCATCAAGGACATCGGCCCTGAGCAACTCGGCGACGCCGCGCTGGCCAAGCTGGCCAAGCTCAAGACCGACAAGCTGCCGCTGGTCAAGGGCTCGCCGCGCTACGGCAGTCCAGTCACCGGCACGCGCAAGTTCATCGCCATCGGCCTGAACTATGCCGACCATGCCGCCGAATCGGGCTTGCCGATTCCGGCCGAGCCCGTCGTCTTCATGAAGGCCACCAGCTGCATCCAGGGCCCCAACGACCCCATCATGCTGCCCAAGAATTCGGTCAAGACCGACTGGGAAGTCGAGCTCGGCGTGATCATCGGCAAGCAGGCCCGCTACGTTTCGCAAAAAGAAGCGCTCAACCACGTGGCCGGCTACTGCACCATCAACGACGTCAGCGAACGCGAATTCCAGATCGAACGCGGCGGCACCTGGGACAAGGGCAAGGGTTGCGACACCTTCGGCCCCCTGGGCCCCTGGCTGGTCACGCGCGATGAAGTGCCGAATCCGCAGAAGCTGTCGATGTGGCTGGAAGTCAACGGCAAGCGCGTGCAGAACGGCAGCACCAAGACCATGATCTTCAGCGTCGCGAAAATCGTCAGCTACGTGAGCCAGTTCATGACGCTGGAACCCGGCGACGTCATCACCACCGGCACGCCGCCCGGCGTCGGCCTGGGCATGAAACCGCCGGTCTTCCTGAAGAAGGGCGACACCATGTCGCTAGGGATTGAGGGGCTGGGTGAGCAGCACCAGACCGTGGTGCCGTTCAAGCTTAAATAGAGCCCCCACGCTCCCCCACTGCGTGTGGGTCGCTGCCCCCCGAGGGGGCCGCTGCGCCTGCGGCCTGGCAAAGCCAGTTCCGCGGCCCCTGCTTGTTTGAAGAGTTCGGGGTAGCAACAACCAATGGGTACCAATCACCGTGGAAGGGGGCTGGGTTTACCCTATCCACGGTTAGAACTGGGTCCCTATAAGCGGGCACCCAACAACCCCGGCTTGCCCATGGTCATCAAAGTGTTGCAAAATAGAACGACCGTTCGTTTTATTTTGTAGCCCATGCCCGTCACAGAACTCCCCGCCAAAGCCTCCCGCACAGCTGTTGCGGGCAGCGCCATGGCCAAAAGCCAGCAAAAAGGCCAGCAGACCAAGGCGGCCATTGTGGATGCGGCCCTGGGCCTGGCGACGCAGATCGGCCTCGAAGGCCTGAGCATAGGCGCGCTGGCCGAGGTCATGCGCATGAGCAAATCCGGCGTGTTTGCCCATTTCGGCTCACGCGAGGAACTGCAGATCTCGGTGATCCGTGAATACCACGTGCGTTTCGAGGAAGAAGTCTTCTTCCCGGCGCTGCAGCAGCCGCGCGGCCTGCCGCGCCTGGCAGCCCTGTTCCACAACTGGATGAAACGCACCTCGCTCGAAATCGATTCGGGCTGCCTGTACATCAGCGGCGCCGTCGAGTTCGACGACAGGCCGGGCCCGGTGCGCGACGCACTCGCGGGTTCGGTGCGCACCTGGCTGGCCGCCATGTACCGTGCCGTGGTGCAGGCCAAGGAGGCCGGCCACCTGCGGCCCGACGCCGACGAGCACCAGATGGCTTTTGAGATCCACGGCCTGATCTTGGCGCTGCATTACGAAGCCCGCTTCCTGAAGACGCCGGGCTCCATGGACCGCGCCAACACGGGTTTCGCCAACATCCTGGGGCGTTACGGCGCTGACGCCGCCGCGCCTTCCATTCCGTCCACCTCTTCCGCTTCGCCCAAAAAAGTTTCGGGCAAAGCTTCCCCTTCCAAACTGGTTTAACGCTAAAGGACCCACCCACATGCCACAGTACAGCCCGCCCCTGCGCGACATGCAATTCGTCATGCACGAAGTGCTCAAGGTCACCGACGAATTCAAGGCCATTCCCAAGCACGCGGACGTCGACGTCGACACCATCAACGCGGTGCTCGAAGAAGCCGGCAAGTTCGCCGCCGAAGTGACCTTTCCGCTGAACATCAGCGGCGACGAAGAAGGCTGCAAGCTCGACAAGACCACGCACGAAGTCACGCCACCCAAGGGCTTCAAGGAAGCCTATGCGCAGTACGTCGAAGGCGGCTGGGCCGCGTTGAGCTGCGACCCAGAATACGGCGGCCAGGGCCTGCCCTTTGTGCTGAACCAGTGCCTGTATGAAATGCTGAACTCGGCCAACCAGGCCTGGACCATGTACCCGGGCCTCTCGCACGGCGCTTATGAGGCCCTGCATGCCCACGGCACCGACGAGCAGAAAAAGCTCTACCTGCCCAAGCTCACCAGCGGTGAATGGACCGGCACCATGTGCCTGACCGAGCCGCATTGCGGCACCGACCTGGGCCTGCTGCGCACCAAGGCCGAACCGCAGCCTGACGGCACTTACCGCCTGACCGGCAACAAGATTTTCATCAGCGCCGGTGAGCACGACATGGCCGCCAACATCGTGCACCTGGTGCTGGCCCGCCTGCCGGACGCGCCCCAGGGCAGCAAGGGCATCAGCCTGTTCGCCGTGCCCAAGTTCAACATCGGCAAGGACGGCGCCCTCGGTTCGCGCAACGGCATCTACTGTGGCGGCCTGGAGCACAAGATGGGCATCCATGGCAACGCCACAGCGCAGATGGTGCTCGAAGACGCCGTCGGCACCATGGTGGGCGCGTCCAACAAGGGCCTGGCCGCGATGTTCGTGATGATGAATGCCGCCCGCCTGGGCGTGGGCAACCAGTCGCTGGGCCTGACCGAAGTGGCTTTCCAGAACGCGTTGGCCTACGCCAAGGACCGGATCCAGATGCGCTCGCTGTCCGGCGTCAAGGCCAAGGACAAGCCTGCCGACCCCATCATCGTGCACCCCGACGTGCGCAAGATGCTGCTGACGGCCAAGGCCTACGCCGAAGGCGGCCGCGCGCTGGCGATCTACTGCACGCTGCTGCTCGACAAGGAGCTGAACCACCCTGACGAAAAAGTGCGCAAGGACTCCGGCGAAATCGTCGCCCTGCTCACGCCCATCGTGAAGGCCTTCCTGACCGACAACGGCCACATCGCCACCAACGCCTGCATGCAGGTCTTCGGCGGCCACGGCTTCATCAAGGAATGGGGCATGGAGCAGTTCGTGCGCGACAACCGCATCAACATGATTTACGAAGGCACCAACACCATCCAGTCGCTGGACCTGCTGGGCCGCAAGGTGCTGGGCAACAACGGCGCCACGCTGAAAAAATTCGGCAAGGTGATTGGCGCGCTGATCGCCGAGGAAGGCGTCAACGAGAAGATGGCCGAGTTCATTAACCCGCTGGCCTACCTGGCCGACCAGATGACCAAGTTCACCACCGAGCTGGGCTTCAAGGGCTTCCAGAACCCCGACGAAGTGGGCGCCGCCGCCGTCGACTACCTGCGCGTGGCCGGCCACCTGGTGTTCGGCTACTTCTGGGCGCTCATGGCACAAACTGCGCTGCGCGAGATCGCTGCGGGCAATACCGACAAGTTCTATGTGGCCAAGCTGCAGACCGCGCGCTTTTACTTCGCCAAACTGTTCCCCGAAACCGCGACGCTGATGCGCACGGCACGCTCGGGCAGCAAGGCGCTGATGGAAACCGACGAAGCGCTGGCTTGATTTTTTTGATCAGGACAAGGGGAGACACCATGAAACACCCATTGCTCGCATTGACCCTGGGCCTGATGGCCATTCCGGCGCTGGCCCAGAACACGCCGGTCGGCCTGTGGCGCGGCTTTGACGAAAAAACCGGCGAGCCCAAATTCGAGGTCCGCATCGTTGAGAGCGGCGGCGTGTTGAACGGCAAGGTCGAAAAGCGGCTGTCTCCCGGCGTCAAGCCGGACGATGTCTGCACCGAATGCACCGACGACCGCAAGGACAAGCCGCGGCTGGGCCTGGAGATCATCCGCGGCGCGAAGAAGTCGCCCGACGCCGACGTCTGGGAAGGCGGCAAGATCCTGGATCCGGAAAACGGCAAGAGCTACAACCTCAAGATGACCCCGGTTGAGGGCGGCAAGAAGATGGACGTGCGCGGCTCTTTTGGTCCTTTCGGCCGCACCCAGACCTGGACGCGTCTGCAATGAACGCAACGCACATGAGGGCCAGTCATGGGTGAAGCGATTTCCCGTTTGTGGTCCCGGCCCTTTGGCGCCGGTGGCAGCACCCCGCCGGCCGCACGCCGCTGGTACGGCCACCATCTGCTCAAGAAGCCGTTTTTCGGCCGTTTCATGAAACCCTGGCGCTGGCCGGCGGACGTGCCGCAAGAAGGCTGGGAACGGGTGCGTATCGACAGCCGCAGCAGCAGCCGGCTCGAAGCCATCGTGGCGCGCACGCCGCTGGCCCCGCGCGGTGTCGTGGTGTGCGCCCACCCCATGGGTTTTGCCTGCAAGGGTTTCTGGTTGCGCCACGGCCACGCCCAGGCGCTGCTCGATGCGGGCTTTCATGTGGTGGCTTTCGACTTCAACGGCTTCGGTGAAAGCCCGTCGACCAATTTCGATTTTCCCGGTGACGCGATGTCGGTGGGTCTCTGGGCGCGCGCCGCGTTCGCGGGCCTGCCGGTGCATGCGCTGACGGCGTCTTTCGGCGCCATCAACACTTTGAGCGCCATCGCCGAGGCGGATTTCCCTTACGACAAAGTGGTGGCCGAAGGCTGCCCGCCCACGCTGCCCGATTTCTGGAAAGCTTACCCTTTTGCCCATGCGGTGCTCAATATCAGCCGGCGCATCAGCCCACAAGGCGAGCTGCACCTGCGGCCCGTCCACCACCTTGCCAATATGCGCGACGTGGACGTGCTGCTGATCCACAGCCGGGCCGACCGCTGGACGCCGGTGCATTTCGGCGATGCGCTGCAGCAGGCCGCCTCGAGGCCCGAGCGCATCCAGCGCGTGATCCTCGACAAGGCCGACCATACCCACGGCATGCGCGACGAGCCGCAGCGCTACTGGAACGCGGTGCTCGAATTTTTCAACCAGTCATCTCCCACAAGGTCCTAACCATGTCACGATTCCAAGTCAAAAAAGTCGCCGTGCTCGGCGCCGGCGTCATGGGCGCGCAGATCGCCGCCCACCTGGCCAACGTCAAGGTTCCGGTCATCCTGTTTGATCTTCCCGCCAAGGAAGGCCCGAAGAACGGCATCGTCATCAAGGCGGTCGAAGGCCTCAAGAAGCTCAAGCCTGCCCCGCTGGGCGTGCCCGAAGACGCGGCACTGATCCAGCAGGCCAACTATGAAGAAAACATGGAGCTGCTGCGCGAATGCGACCTCGTCATCGAGGCCATCGCCGAGCGCATGGACTGGAAGACCGACCTGTACCACAAGATCGCGCCCTTCATCGCCGAAGGCGCCATCGTCGCCAGCAACACTTCGGGCCTGTCCATCACCAAGCTCAGCGAGGCGCTGCCTGAATCCATCAAGCCGTGCTTCTGTGGCATCCACTTCTTCAACCCGCCGCGCTACATGACGCTGGTCGAGCTGATCAACACGCCGACCACCGAACCCAAGGTGCTGGACGACCTCGAGGCATTCGTCACCAGCGCGCTGGGCAAGGGCGTGATACGCGCCCACGACACGCCCAACTTCATCGCCAACCGCGTCGGCATCGCCAGCATGCTGGCCACCATCAAGGAAGCCGAAGCCTTCAAGCTCAGCTACGACGTGGTCGACGACCTGACCGGCAAGAAGCTGGGCCGCGCGAGTTCGGGCACCTTCCGCACCGCCGACGTGGTGGGCCTGGACACCATGGCCCACGTCATCAAGACGCTGCAGGACAACCTCGGCCCCGGCAAGGTTGAAGACCCGTTCTCCGACATCTACGGCACGCCGCCCGTGCTGGCAAAGCTGCTCGAATCCAAAAGCCTGGGCCAGAAGACCGGCGCCGGTTTTTACAAAAAGCAGGGCCGCGACATCCTGCGCCTGGACCCGGAAAGCATGGAATACGTGCCGGCCGGCGCCAAGGCCAATGAGGTCGTGGGCCGCATGCTCAAGAAGCCCGCGGGCGAACGCCTGAAGCTCTTGCGCGAGGCCGAGGGCGCCGAAGCGCGTTTCCTCTGGGCCATCCTGCGCGACCAGTTCCACTACGCCGCCGTGCACCTGGAAAGCATTGCCGAAACCGCGCGCGACATCGATTTCGCGATGCGCTGGGGCTTTGGCTCCAAGCAGGGCCCCTTCGAACTCTGGCAACAGGCTGGCTGGAAACAGGTCGCCACCTGGATCCAGGAAGACATTGATGCCGGCAAGGCGCTGTCCAAGGCGCCGCTGCCCGAGTGGGTGTTCAAGGGCCCGGTGGCAGAGGCCGGCGGCGTGCACACCGAGCAAGGCTCGTGGAGCGCTTCCGCGAAGAAATTCATCCCGCGCCGCAAGCTGCCGGTCTATGAGCGCCAGTTCTTCCCCGAAGACGTGCTGGGCTCGAAAGCGCCGGCCTTTGAAACGGCGGGCACCACCTTGCATGAAGACGACGCGATACGCCTCTGGACGCTGGGCGGTACGAACGACGACGTGCTGATCGCCAGCATCAAGACCAAGATGCACGCCATCAGCCCCGACGTGGCCGAAGGCCTCGCCATGGGTGTCGACCTGGCCGAGAAAAGCTACAAGGGCATGGTCATCTGGTCCAACGACGAGATGTTCTCGGCCGGCGCGGATTTGCAAGCCATGCTGCCCGCCTTCATGATGGGCGGCGCCAAGGCGATTGAAGGCGCGGAAGCCGAACTGCAGAACGTGATGCTCAAGCTGCGCTACGCGGCCGTGCCCGTGGTGTCGGCCATCCGCGGTATCGCGCTGGGCGGTGGCTGCGAAATGGCGGTGTATTCGGCCAAACGTGTCGCCGCGATGGAAAGCTACATCGGCCTGGTTGAAGTTGGCGTGGGCCTGGTGCCCGGTGCCGGCGGCCTGACCTACATCGCGCGCCGCGCCGCGGAGAACGCCGGTACCTCCACCAACAAGGACATCCTGCCCTTCCTGACCGAAGGCTTCACCGCCGCCGCCATGGCCAAGGTCGGCACCAGCGCCATTGAAAGCCGCAAGATCGGCTACCTGCTCGACAGCGACGTGATCGTGCCGAACAAAGACGAACTGCTCTTCGTCGCGCTCAACGAGGCGCGCGCGCTGTTCAACTCGGGCTACCGCGCGCCGCACAAGCGCCAGTTCCCGGTGGTCGGCCGCAACGGTTGGGCCACCATCAAGGGCCAGCTGGTCAATATGCGCGACGGCGGCTTTATCAGCGCGCACGACTTCCACATCGCCGGCCTGATCGCGGGTGTGGTCTGCGGCGGCGACGTGGATGCCGGCACCTTGGTGACGGAAGAGTATTTGATGACGCTGGAGCGCAAGGCCTTCTGCTCATTGCTCGAACACCCCAAGACCCAGGAGCGGATCATGGGAATGATGAGCACGGGCAAGCCCGTTCGTAACTGATGTCTGACCACAAGCCCAACCGCCTGGAGCGGCAGCTGGAACGGCTCACTGAAGTGCCGGCCTTTGCGCGCCCCTGGTTCCGCAACGTGGTGCTGCGCCGCGCCGTTCCTTTCACCGGCACCGCAGGCCTGGAGTTCATCGAGATGACGACGGGCCGGGTCGAGATCGGCATCAGGAACGAGAAGAAGGTGCAAAACCACATAGGCGGCGTGCATGCCTCGGCCATGAACCTGCTGGCGGAAACCGCCACCGGCATGGTGGTGGGCATGAACGTGCGCGACGACTGCATCCCGCTGGCCAAGGAATTGAAGATGGCGTTCAAGAAGCGCGCCACCGGTGCCCTGCGCGCCGTGGCCACGCTGAGCGACGAACAGCGCGCGGCCATGCGGGCCAGCGACAAGGGTGAAGTCACCGTACCGGTCACCGTGACCGATGAAGCCGGCGTGAACCCGGTGGAATGCGAATTTGTCTGGGCCTGGATTCCCTCCGGCCCGCGGAAAAGTTAACCGAGAAATTGAAGGAAACCATCATGGCCAAACAAGTCCAGGAAGCCTACATCGTCGCCGCCACGCGCACGCCCATAGGGCGCTCGCACAGGGGCTATTTCCGCAACACGCGGCCCGACGACCTGCTGGTCAAGGCGCTGCAGGCCGCGCTGGCGCAAGTGCCTTCGCTGGACCCGAAGGCGATTGAAGACATTATTTGCGGCTGCGCGATTCCCGAGGGCCCGCAGGGCCTGAACGTGGCGCGCATAGGCGCGGTGCTGGCCGGCCTGCCGACCAGCGTGGGCGGTATCACCGTCAACCGTTTTTGCGCTTCGGGCCTGTCGGCCATCCAGATGGCGGCCGACCGCATCCGTGTGGGTGAGGCCGACGTGATGGTCGCCGCCGGCACCGAGAGCATGAGCATGGTGCCCATGTCGGGCAACTCGCCTTCGCTGTCGCCCAGCATGTTCATGAACGACGAGAACGTCGGCATCGCCTACGGTATGGGCCTGACGGCCGAGAAGGTGGCCCAGCAGTGGAAGGTCTCGCGCGAGGCGCAAGACCAGTTCGCGCTGGAGTCGCATCTCAAGGCCATCAAGGCCCAGCAGGCCGGCGAATTCAGCAACGAGATCACGCCGGTCGAAGTGACGGATCGCACGGCCAACCTGGAAACCGGTGAAGTGGTTGCCAAGACCCGCACCGTGAGCCTGGACGAGGGCCCACGCCCCGACACCTCGCTCGAAGGCCTGGCCAAGCTCAAGACGGTGTTCGCCGCGCGCGGCTCAGTCACCGCCGGCAACAGCTCGCAGACCTCCGATGGCGCGGGCGCGCTGGTGCTGGCCAGCGAAAAAGCCGTCAAGCAGTTCGGCCTCAAGCCGCTCGCGCGTTTTGTGAGCTACGCCGCCAAGGGCGTGCCGCCTGAAATCATGGGCATAGGCCCCATCGAAGCGATTCCCGCCGCCCTGCGTTACGCCGGCCTCAAGCAGGAAGACATCGACTGGTTTGAATTGAACGAAGCCTTTGCCGCGCAGTCGCTGGCTGTCATCAACACGCTCAAGCTGGATGCCTCCAAGGTCAACCGCATGGGCGGCGCGATTGCGCTGGGCCATCCGTTGGGAGCCACCGGTGCGATCCGGGCGGCGACGGTGATTCATGCATTGCATCGGCACCAGTTGAAGTACGGCATGGTCACGATGTGTGTAGGGATGGGGCAAGGCGCAGCCGGCATCTTCGAGCGCGTGTGAGGGGCTACTGCGCGGGCGATCTGCGGCGTTGGTCCGGTGCTCCCCATCCTCACGTACCTGAAGTACGTTCCGGTGGGTCCGCTCCGTCCGCCTTGCATCTCATCCCGCTCGCTACGCCCTTGAGACCGTTGTGGTTGAGGCCGTCGTGATTGGTTGATTGTGTGAACGGTTATTGCTGATCTTTTCAGGAGACATCCATGCAGATCCAGACTCTCGATACCGGCACGGCGCAGCTCTCGCTGCGGGTTTATGACGCAACCCTGGCTGCCCACACCAGTGTGGTGATAGGCGGGGCCATGGGCGTGCGGCAGCATTACTACGCGCCTTTTGCGCAGTGGCTGTCGAGCCAGGGCTTTCGGGTCACCACTTTTGACTACCGCGGCTCGGGGGATTCGCTGCCGGACTCGGCCAAGGGCGGCCTGCGCGGCTTCAAGGCCGACTTGCTGGATTGGGCCGGCGACTATGAAGCCGTGGTCGATTCGGCTAAGGCGGCTTTGCCGGCTGCTCCGCTCTATCTGCTGGGCCACAGCCTGGGTGCGCAGCTGCCGGGCTTTCTGAAGAACCAGGACAAGATCAACGGCTTGGTCAGCATCGCGGCGGGCAGTGGCTACTGGCGTGACAACGCGCCGCAGCTCAGGCGCATGATTTTGTATTTCTGGTACGTGCTGGTGCCGCTGGCGACGCGGCTCTTCGGTTACTTCCCGGGGCGTACCCTGCGCAAGGTCGGCGACCTGCCGGCCGGCGTGATGATGCAGTGGCGCAAGTGGTGTTTGCACCCGCAGTACAGCGTGGGCGCCGAAGGCGAAAGCGCGCGTCTTAGCTACGGCAAGGTCAGCTTCCCGGTCACGGCGCTGTCCATCACCGATGACGAACTCATGACCTGGCGCGGCACGCAAAACCTGATCAACCTCTATACCAATGCGCCGCGCAGCTTTGAGCGCATCGCGCCGGCCGACCTGCAAGTCAGGCGCATCGGCCATTTCGGTTTCTTCCGCGAGCAGTTCAACAACACCCTGTGGCCGCGCGCCCAGCAGATCATCGAAGGCATGGCCGGCGTCGCCAGGAAGACCGCCTGAACCGCGAAGCTGCTGCACACTTGCCGACATGAGCAATCCCCACTTCTTTGACCAGGCGCTGCGGCTCGAAACCGCCGGCGCCGGCAGGCCCGACACCTGGCTGGGCCACAGCAGTCCCGATTACTGGAACATGGTGGGGCCCTTCGGCGGCACCACCGCAGCCACGGCATTGCGCGCCATCCTGCTGCACCCGGCGCTGCTCGGCGAGCCGGTCGCGCTGACCGTCAACTATGCCGCGGCCATGGCCGAAGGGCCGTTCAGCGTCACGGCCAAACCGGTGCGCACCAACCGCTCGACCCAGCACTGGACGGTGGAGCTGTCACAGGACGGTGACGCCGGCGGCGCCGTGATGACGGCCACGGCCGTGACCGCCGTGCGCCGCGAGACCTGGAGCCTCAATGACACGCCCATGCCCGCGGTGACGCTGGCCGATGCGACGGGCCGGCTGCGCTTTGCCACCTCCGCCTGGACGAACCGCTACGACATGCGGCCGGTGCGCGGCGTGATCCCGCAGGTCTGGGACGGCAGCGGCGTGGACAGCCTGACCCAGCTGTGGGTGCGCGACGATCCGCCGCGCCCGCTGGACTTCCCGGCGCTGGCCGCCATGGCCGACGTGTTCTACCCGCGCGTCTGGCTGCGCCGCGCCACGCGTGTGCCGGCCGGCACGGTCTCGATCACGACTTACTTCCATGCGGACAGCCGGCAGCTCGCGGAATGCGGCGAGGGATTTTTGCTGGGGCAAGCAAAGGCGCAGGCTTTTCGCAACGGCTTTTTCGACCAGAGCGCGCAGCTGTGGAGCGAGGCCGGCGTGTTGCTGGCTACCAGCACGCAGATCGTCTATTACAAGGAATGAAGGCCCCTACACTTGGCGTCTCAACGGAAAACACCATGAACACTCCCACTCCAATTTCCACCGGCAGCATCCCCGAAATCCTGAGTCACATCGACGCCGGCGTGATGACCATCACGCTGAACCGCCTGGACAAGAAAAACTCCATCACCTCCGCCATGTACGGCGCCCTGGCCGACGCGCTCGAATCGGCGAATCATGACGCGGCCGTGCGCGCGGTGGTCATACAGGGCCATGAAACAATTTTTTCGGCCGGCAACGACATTGCCGATTTCCTGAACAAGCCGCCCGCCACCCTGGACTCGCCGGTGTTCCGCTTCCTGCGCGGCATCAGCAGCTTCCCCAAGCCGCTGGTCGCCTCGGTGTGCGGCCCGGCCGTCGGCATAGGCACCACGCTGCTGCTGCACTGCGACCTGGTGTATGCGGGCGACAACGCCGCGTTCTCGATGCCCTTTGTGAACCTGGGCCTGTGCCCCGAGGCGGCGTCCAGCTTCCTGGTGCCGCAGCTCATGGGCTACCCGCGCGCGGCCGAGGCCCTGCTGCTGGGCGAGCCCTTCATGGCCGAAACGGCACTGGAGATAGGCCTGATCAACCGCATCGTGCCGCCCACCGAAGCCAATGCGCTGGCACAAAGGCAGGCGCAAAAACTCGTGGCCAAGCCGCTCAGCGCACTGATGGAAACCAAGCGCCTCATGAAAAAAGGCAATGCCACTCTCGTGGCCGAGCGCATGGCCGAAGAGGGCGCAAGTTTTGGCCGCATGCTGGGTGAGCCGGCTGCGAAAGAGGCGTTTTCGGCGTTCTTGGATAAGCGAAAACCGGATTTCAGCGCAGTCTGAAGTTTGCTGCTTCTTGCCCCTTCCCCCGCTGGGGGAAGGCTGGGATGGGGGCCTCGGCTTTATTTTGAGCCGCGATGATTCGTACGTCGCGAGCCCCCATCCCTACCTTCCCCCAGAGGGGGAAGGCGTCACACGCACTTGCACCGGCCTGCGGTTCTTGCGAACCTTGGCCTGCGGATCGGATTGCCGCGTGGATTCCGCCGTCAGGCGCAGGCAGGCCATCAACTGCTCGCTGCTGGGTGTCAGCCGCCGTCCCCGCACGGTGATGAGTCCGATAGGCGGCAGTTCAATCGGAACCTCGATCGGCAGGACATCCAGCAAGCCTTCCCGCTGGAAGTGCAGGCCGACCGAGCGCGCCAGGAAGCCGGCCGCGTCGCGTTGCTGCACAAAGGTGCTGAGCGCCAGGAAAGACGATGTCTCGATGATGTCGGTGGGCGGATTCAGGCCATGGCGGAAGAAGGTCTGCTCTATCTTCACGCGCAGCGATGCCCAGGGCGGGGGCAGCACGCAGGGTATGCCGGCCAGATCGTTCCAGCCTGGATTTTTCTTGCGCATGAGCGCGTGGCCGTGCTTGACCACGACCACCATGGGTTCGTCGAACAACGCTTCCGTCACCAGGTCGGGAGCGGCATAGCCGGGCTCCAGGCGGCCGACGAACAAGTCCAGTTCGCCCATGCGAAGCCGGGGCAAAAGCCGCGTCAGGTCGCCTTCTTCCACCAGCACCGTCGCCAGGGTTGAGCGCTGCTTGAGCAGTTTGACGGCGCCGGCCAGAAGCACCGGCATGGCCACCACCATGGAACCCACACGCGTGCGTCCCGCCGCACCGCTGGCCACGGCGGAAATTTCGTCGCGGGTGCGCTCGTACTCGGCCAGCACCGAACGGGCAAACCGGACGATGGCTTCGCCGCTGGAGGTCGGCTCGGTGCCGCGGGTGGAGCGGTCAAACAGGGCCAGCCCCAGCATGCTCTCGACTTCGGTCAGCATTTTCGACACGGCGGGCTGGCTGACCGACAGGAATTCGGCGGTTCGGCCCAGGTGGCGGAACTGGTCCAGCGCCACCACCAGTTGCAGGTGGCGCAGCTTGATGTTGGAACGCAGGACACGGTCGATCTGGCTCATGCTTCATGTTAACCCAAAGGCTATGAAGTGATTCCAATAATCGATTAGGTTGTTATGAAGAAGCTGGCAAGAATCGGGGAACAAGAAATGCGGCAAAGCCGCGGCACGACATCCACCCAGAGGCAGACAAACCCCATGACAACTTCCCCCAAGGTTCCCCCTTTTCCTTTCAACGCCAGGCGCCGCAGCCTGCTCATCGGCGGCGCCCTGGCCGGTGCCGGCGCATTGGTAAACCCTTTGCGCGCGCTGGCCCAGGGCTATCCCGAACGGCCCATCACCTTCATCTGCCCCTGGCCCGCGGGCGGCACCGCCGACCAGTCCATGCGCGCCCTGTGCCAGGTCGCCTCGCGCGTGCTGGGCCAGGCAATCGCGGTGGAAAACAAGGCGGGTGCTTCCGGCATGATCGGTACCCGGGCCCTGGCTTCCGCCAAGCCCGACGGCTACACCATCGGCCAGATTCCCATTTCCGTCACGCGCTTTTCGCAGCTGGGCACCCTGCAACTCGATCCGCTCAAGGACCTGACCTATCTGGCCCGCACCTCGGGCCAGACTTTCGGCATGGCCGTCCCCGCGGACTCGCGCTTCAAATCGTTGCAGGAGCTTGTGGCCTTTGCCAAGGCCAATCCCGGCAAGGTGACCTATGCGCACGCGGGCGTCGGCGGCGCCACGCACGTGGGCATGGAAGAGTTCGCGCTTGCCGCCGGCATCCAGTTCAACCATGTCCCCTACAAAGGCGGCGCCGAGGCGCTGCAGGCCGTGCTCGGCGGGCATGTGGACCTGCTGGCCGATTCCAGCTCCTGGGCGCCGCATGTCGAGGCGGGCAAGCTCAGGTTGCTGGCCACCTGGGGTGAACGCCGCGCCTCGCGGTTCAAGGATGCGCCCACGCTCAAGGAACTGGGCTACAACGTCGTGGTGGATGCGCCCAACGGCATAGGCGCACCCAAGGGCCTGGACCCGGCCGTCGCGATGAAGCTGCGCGAGGCCTTCCGTGCGGCCGTGGCCAGCCCCGAGTTCAAGCAGGTGGCCGACAGGATCGATGCGCCGGTGCTTTACCTGGACGGCCCCGACTACGAGAAATACGTCGCCGCCATGTACCAGAAAGAAACCACCCTGATCGACAAGCTCAAGCTCAAGGAGCTGATGAAGAGCTAGGACCTGACCTGAACGGAACCATGACCGCCATTACCACCGCCACCACCGCCTTCACGGCATCCCCTGCCGCCAGCCCCCTGATACGCCTGCACGCCAACGACAACGTACTGGTCGCCAAAACCGCGCTGTCGCTGGGCCAGGAACTGCCCGGGACCGGCGCGCGCGCGCGCGCGCAGGTGCCGGCGGGGCACAAGGTCGCGGCCTGCCGCATCGCGCAGGGCGAGCGCATCCTGAAGTACGACACGGTGATCGGCATGGCCGCCCGCGACATCGAGGCGGGCGACTACGTGCATTCGCACAATATGGCGCTGGTGGACTTTGAGCGCGACCCGGCCTTCGGCCGGGACGTGCGGCCGGTGGACTATGTGCCGGAAGCCGAGCGCGCTACCTTCATGGGTTTTGTGCGTCCGGACGGCCGCGTGGGCACCCGCAATTTCATCGGCATCCTGTCGTCGGTCAATTGCTCCGCCACCGTCATCAAGAACATCGCGGCCCACTTCACGCCGGAGCGGCTGGCGGCCTTCCCCAATGTGGACGGGGTGGCGGCTTTCGCGCAAACCAGCGGCTGCGGCATGTCGTCCCCCAGCGAGCATTTCGACGTGCTGCGCCGCACCCTGGCCGGCTACGCACGCCATCCCAACCTGGCCGGCGTGCTGATCGTCGGTTTGGGCTGCGAGCGCAACCAGGTCTCGTCGCTGGTGGAGTCGCAAGGCCTGGAGACCAGCAAACTCATGCGCACCATGGTGATGCAGGAGGTCGGCGGTACCCGCGCCACGATAGAGGCTGGTATCGCCGCTATTTACGAAATGCTGCCAGAGGCGGACGCCGCCCGGCGTCAGGTCGTTCCTGCCAGCCACTTGAAGATCGGCCTGGAGTGCGGTGGCTCGGACGGTTTTTCCGGCATCACGGCCAACCCGGCGCTGGGCGCGGCCATGGACATCCTGGTGCGCCACGGCGGCACCGCCATCTTGTCGGAGACCCCTGAAATCCACGGCGTCGAATACATGCTGACCCGCCGCGCCGTCACGCCCGAAGTGGGGCAGAAGCTGCTGGACCGGCTGGCCTGGTGGGAAAAATACACGGCAGGCCACAACGCCCAGTTCAACGGCGTGGTCGGGCACGGCAACCACGCGGGCGGGCTGGCCAACATCTTCGAGAAGTCTTTGGGATCGGCCATGAAGGGCGGCACCACGCCGCTGCAGGCGGTCTATGAATATGCAGAGCCGATCACCCAGAACGGTTTTGTCTTCATGGACTCGCCCGGCTACGACCCGGTGGCTTCGACCGGCCAGATCGCCAGCGGCGCCAACCTGATCTGCTTCACCACGGGCCGGGGCTCCATGTTCGGCTCCAAGCCGGCGCCCACGATCAAGCTGGCCAGCAATACACCCATGTTCAAGCGCCTGGAAGAAGACATGGACATCAATTGCGGCGCCATCCTGGACGGCGAGCTGGATGTAGCGCAGATGGGCCGGCGGATTTTTGAGGAGATCCTGCGCCATGCCTCCGGCGAGCCGACCAAGAGCGAGGCGCTGGGCTTGGGCGACCACGAATTCGTGCCCTGGCACCTGGGCATCGTCAGCTAGGGCCTTGAAACAAACGCTGTTGGCGCTTGGCCCGCACACCAGGTATCTCTGCCCGGGCCGGCCCGGGCGATCGGCCCGAAAGGCCCTCAACGCTCTCGACCGCTTGAACCGTTTGAACCGTTTGAAAAATACACAAGGAGACAACGACCATGCCAACTTTTCCTCCCACCATGCGGCGGGCCGCCCGCCGGATACTGCTGCTTGCCGCCCTGGCAGCTTGCGGGCTGAGCCCCGCGGCCAATGCGCAAAGCGACTATCCCAACAAGCCGCTGACCCTGCTGGTGCCTTACCCTGCCGGCGGCGCCAACGATGCCGTGGCACGCCTGGTGGGGCAGAAGATGGGCGAGAACCTCAAGCAGCCGGTCATCATCGACAACCGCCCGGGTGCCGGCACCACCATTGGTACGTCGGCAGCGGCCAAGGCGGCTCCCGACGGCTACACGCTGGTGCTGGGTTCGCTGGCCAGCCACGCGGTCAGTCCTCACCTCTATGCCAAGCCCGGCTATGACGCCATCGCCGACTTCACCCCCGTGGGAACCATCGGTATTGTGCCCATGGTGCTGATCGTCGCCAAAGACTCGCCCTACGCCGACCTGCGCTCGCTGGTCGAAGCCGCACGGCGCCAGCCGAACGCGCTGAACTATGGTTCCGCGGGCAATGGGTCCCCGCTGCATCTGGCGGCCGAGCTGTTCAAGCAAAGCGCGAATATCCAGATCAACCATGTGCCCTACAAAGGCGGCAATGCCCACACCATGGACCTGATGGGCGGCCGGCTCGACATGATCCTGGATACCTTGACCAGCGCCACGCCGCTGATCAAGGGCGGCAAGGTCCGGGCCCTGGCGGTCGCGGCATCCTCCCGGCTGCCCGAGTTGCCGGGTGTCCCCACCTTTTCGGAGGTGGGCTATCCCGGCTTTGAGGTCAATGCCTGGTATGCGCTGTATGCGCCCGCCAGGACCAGCAAAGAAGTCGTCGGCCGCCTCAATGCGTCGCTGGTAGCCGTGCTCAAACAGCCCGACGTCCTGGAGAAATTCGGCAACCTGGGCGTGCGGACCCAGCCCGGCTCGCCGCAAGACCTGGCCCGCTTTACCCAGGACGAATGGAGCCGCTATGGCAAGGTCATTGCCGCCAACGGCATCCGCATAGACTGAAGGCATGGACTCCACTTTTCAGGTTCTCGTCACCGCTGCCTACTGGGCCCCGTCCGCGCAAGACATCGTGCGCGGCGCGGGCGGGCAGATCACCTTTTTACCCGACCCTGTTACCGAAGACGTGCTGGCCGCGCAGCTGGCGGCCACAGGCGCGCAGGCCGTGGTGTTACGGGGCTCCAAGCCCATTTCGGCGCGCGTTCTGGCCGCCGCCCCGGCGTTGAAGATCGTCGCCAAGAACGGGGCGGGCGTGGACAGCGTGGACCTGGCCGCCGCCCGCCAGCACTGCGTGGCCGTCGCCGTGGCGCCCGCCGCCAATGCCGATGCTGTGGCCGAGCACGCGCTGGCGCTCATGCTCGCGCTCACGCGGCAGTTGCCCTTGCTCGACGGCATGGTGCGCGGCGGCCGCTGGGCCGACAGCACCTGGCAAGGGCGTGATTTCCGCGGCGCCGTGGTCGGCATCCTGGGTTACGGCAGCATAGGCCGCAGCACGGCGCGGCTTGCCGCCGCGCTGGGCGCCCGGGTGCTGGTACTGCGCCCCCACGGGCAGGCCGACAGCCATGCGACCGAGCCCGACCTGGACCGCTTTCTGGCGCAGCTCGACATCCTGAGCCTGCATTGCCCGCTGACCGAGCGCACACGCGGCCTGATAGGCCGGCGCGAGCTGTCGCTCATGCGGCGCGGCAGCCTGCTCATCAACACGGCGCGCGGCCCCGTCGTGGACGAAGCGGCGCTGCTGGAGGCCTTGCAATCCGGCCACCTGGAGGGTGCCGGGCTGGACACCTTCGATACCGAGCCCCTGCCGGCCGGCCACCCGCTGCTGGCGCTGCCCAATGTGCTGCTCACGCCGCATGTCGCGGGCGTCACCCGCAACGCGGCGGCGCAAGTGGCCAACATCACCGCGCGTAACATCGTGGACTACCTGGCCACCGGCAGCTTGCCCGCCCATCACCTGGTGACGGGCTGAGCCGGCCCGGCGACTTGCTTTTTCTGGACTCTCCTGGACCCAACACTTGCGCCATGCCCGCCAATAATTCCTTCAAAACCGCTCTCGCCGCCCGCCGGCCCCAAGTCGGCCTGTGGCTTTCCATGGCCGATCCCTACCTTGCCGAGGTCAGCGCCACGGCCGGCTTCGATTGGCTGCTGATCGACGGCGAGCATGCGCCCAACGATTTGCGCAGCACGCTGGCTTCGCTCCAGGCTGTGGCGCCCTACCGCGCGCAGCCCGTGGTGCGCGCAGTGGCCGGCGAAGTGCCGCTGATCAAGCAGTTGCTGGACATAGGCGCACAAAACCTGCTGATCCCCATGGTCGACACGGCCGAACAGGCGCAGGCCATGGTCAGCGCCACACGTTATCCGCCGCTGGGTATTCGCGGGGTCGGCAGCGCCGTGGGGCGTGCTTCGCGCTGGAGCGCGCGCACCGACTACCTCGACACGGCCGACAGCGAGGTCTGCCTGCTGGTGCAGGCGGAAACCGTGACCGCCCTGGGCAACCTGGAAGCCATTTGTGCGGTGGAGGGGGTGGACGGTGTTTTCATCGGCCCCGCCGACCTGGCCGCCTCCATGGGCCACCGCGGAAAACCCGGCCATCCCGAGGTTCAGGCCGCGATCGAGCAGGCCATGAAAACCATCATCGCCTCGGGCAAGGCGGCCGGCACGCTGACCTCGGACCCGGCGCTGGCCAGGCGTTACCTCGCGCTGGGCTGCACTTTTGTGGCCGTCGGCGTTGACGTCCTGGTCTATGCCAACGCCGCCAGGCGCCTGGCGGCAGACCTTGTGCCCTCCGGCGCCGCGCAGCCGGCAGCACCCGGCGCGGCCTACTGACGCCGGCCTTCTCGGGCCCTAGATCTCGAAGCGGATACCCTGCGCCAGCGGCAGGCTGGAGCCGTAGTTGACGGTGTTGGTGGCCCGGCGCATATAGGCCTTCCACGAATCGGAGCCCGACTCGCGTCCGCCGCCGGTTTCTTTCTCGCCGCCGAAGGCTCCGCCGATTTCGGCACCGCTGGTGCCGATGTTGACGTTGGCGATGCCGCAATCGGAGCCGCGCGCCGAGGTGAAGATTTCGGCCTCGCGCAGGTCCTGCGTGAAGACGGCCGACGACAGGCCGTGCACCACGGCGTTGTTCATCGCGATGGCGTCCTCGAAGTTGTCATAGGGCACGACGTAGAGGATGGGCGCGAAGGTTTCGTGCAGCATGGGGCCGGCTTGTTCCTTCAATTCCACGATGGCGGGGCGCACATAGTGGGCCGAGCCTTCGCCGGGCTGCTTGTCGCCGAAATGCACCGTGGCGCCCAGCTTCTTCGCTTCACCCAGCGCCGACTGCATGGCTTCAAATGCGCGGCCGTCGATCAGCGGGCCGACCAGCGTGCCATCTTTGAGCGGGTTGCCGATGGGCAGGCGTTCAAAAACAGCGACCAGGCGTTTGACGAGCTCCGGGTAAATGGAGCGGTGCACGACCAGGCGGCGCAGGCTGGTGCAACGCTGGCCGGCGGTACCCGCCGCCGCAAAGGCCGCACCGCGCACCACGAGTTCCAGGTTGGCCGAAGGGCAGACGATGGCCGCGTTGTTGCCGCCGAGCTCCAGCAGCGAGCGTTTGAACAGGCCAGCGCAGGCGATGGCCACGTTCTTGCCCATGGCGGTGGAACCGGTGGCGCTGACCAGCTTGACGTGCGGGTGATTGACCAGTGCTTCACCGGTGGCGCGCTCACCGATCAGCAATTCGCTGAGGCCTTGCGTGGCCAGCCCCAGCTCTTTGGCGGTCTGCAGCAGCAGGCCGTTGAGCGCGATGGCCGACAGCGGTGTTTTTTCCGACGGCTTCCAGGCCAGGGTGTTGCCGCAGACCAGCGCCAGCGCGGCGTTCCAGGCGAACACCGCCATCGGGAAGTTGAAGGCCGAGATAATGCCGACCACGCCCACGGGGTGCCAGGTTTCCAGCAGCTTGTGGTCGGGGCGCTCGCTGGCAATCGTCAGGCCGTAGAGCTGGCGCGACAGGCCGACCGCGAATTCGCAGATGTCGATGACCTCCTGTACTTCGCCCAGGCCTTCCTGCAAAATTTTTCCGGTCTCCAGCGAGATCAGCTGGCCCAGTTCGGCCTTGTGGCGGCGTACGGTTTCACCGAAGGCGCGCACCAGTTCGCCGCGCTTGGGCGCGGGCACGTTGCGCCACTCGAGAAAACGCTGGTGCGTGGCGTTGAGCGCGCTGTCCACCTCGGCCGCGCTGTGCACGGCCACACGGGCCAGCTGGCTGCCGTCGATGGGCGTGGCCACCGTGATGGCCGAGGGCGCCTTGCTGGCCAGCTCGGCACTCAGGCCCAGGGCCTTGAAGAGGGATGAAACGTCGTTGGCGTGACTCATGATGAAGTCCTTTCGTGGTGTGTCTTGAAATCAGTGTTGGGTGGCGAGTTCTCGCAGGCCGCGGCCCAGGCGTTCAGCGCCTTGCCGCAGCGCGTCCGGCGTGGGGTTGGCAAAACTCAGGCGCAGCCAGGGCTGTGCGCTGTTGCCGATGCTGAAGGCGGCGCCCGGCACCACCAGCACCTGGTGCTGAAGGCCGAAGTCCATCCAGGCCTGCGTGGGCAGCAAGGGCAGGGCAGCGTTGAGTTTTGCCCAAATGAACATGCCGCCCTGCGGCTTGTCAAACTCCAGAAGGCCGTTGCAATGCGTGCGCAGCGCCTGGTCCAGCGTTGCGCCTTTTGCGGCATAGGCCGGGCGCAGATCCGCCAGGTGCAGTGCCAGGCGCCCGGAGGCCAGCATGGCCGCCAGCGTCAGCTGCTCCAGCGAACCGCTGTGCACGTCGGCTGCTTGCTTGGCCAGCACCACGCCGCGTGCGATCTCGGCCGGCGCCAGCAGCACGCCCAGGCGCAAGGCCGGCGCGACGACCTTGGAGTAGCTGGTCATATAGGCGACCTGCGCGGGCGAGCCGGCCTGCTGGTTCAGTTGCGCGAGCGAAGGCGGCGGCGCTTCCTCAAACCAGAGTTCGCCATAGGGATCGTCTTCGATGAGTGTCACGCCGTACTGCGAAGCCAGTTCCAGCAGGCGCAGCCGGCGTGCCAGCGGCATCACGGCACCGGTCGGGTTGGCGAAATTGGGGACGACGTAGAGCACGCGCGGGCGGTCGGCCTGCAGGATGGGTTCGAGTTTGTCGATGTCCATGCCTTGCGCGTCGGTCGGCACTTCGACGAGGCGCGCGCCCGCGAAACGGAAGGCCTGCAGCGCCGCCGGGTAGTTGAAGGATTCCACCGCCACGCCTTCGCCGGGTTCAACCAGCACGCGCGCGAGCAGGTCAATGGCCTGTTGCGAGCCGGTGGTGATGAGCACGCCGTCGGCTTGCGCCGCCAGGCCGCGCTGTTGCAGCAGCGCCGCGCTGGCTTCGCGCAGCGCGGCCAGGCCTTCGGTGGCGCCGTATTGCAGGCTGCGGCCTTGCAGCCGGCCGGCCACTTCCAGCAGCGACTCGCGCAGCCAGTCGGCCGGCAGCAGTGCCGGGTCGGGGTGGCCGCCGGCCAGCGAAATCATGCCCTCGCGGCCGGCCAGCGCCAGCATGGCGCGTATCGGCGAGCCGCTGGCCTGCGCGTACAGCGGGCGCAGTGCCCCGCGTACGTCTGTCATGCGCGGGCGGCCGTCATGCCGAAAATGCCGGTGGCATTGCCGGCGTCAAAGGCCAGGTCCAGGCGCGGCTGCACCGGGTCGTTGGCCGCGCCGGCGGTGTGCAGTTCGTCGCGCGTAATGAATTCGTAAAACGAGCCGGGCACTTCACGCGAGACGCGGCCCTCGGTCGTGATGAAGTCGCGCTGCACGCCGGCGGCGCGAAAGGCCGTTTGTCGCACGCGGCCGCTGGCCGAGACCTCGACCTTGTCCTTGATGGGCCGGCCCAGTGCGCGCTGGCGTTCAGCCACCGCGTCCACGTCGTCCACCCGGTCGGTCGCATGGTTGAAGGCATTGCCTTCGGTGGAAATCCAGGCCATCTCGGCCGATTCGGCCAGCAGCAGTTCGTAGTCGTCCATCGCGAACACACCGTGCTGGCGATCAAAGCACTGCAGCAATTGCGGCAGCAGGCGCAGCGCTTGCGCCAGCGGCAAAACGCCGTCGCGCGTGAGCTGCTCGAGGTCGGCGATGTCCTGCGGCCCCAACGGGTCGCGCGAACTGGCCAGCACGCGCGTGACGGCCGACTGGAAGGGCGCGGAGAACTGCTCGGGGTGCAGTTCGGAGACAAAAAACTGCGCGATCTCTTCGGGGAAATCGCGGTGGCTGTAAGCCCGGCCCGTCATCTTGAGGCGCGGCAGCGGGTAGGTGCCCTGCAATTCAAAACCCAGCGGGCGCAGCACACGCGTGAAGGCTGCCTCGCCGGCCGGCAGCGCGCCGCTGGGCCAGCGCACAGTGCGCAGGGCGCCGTGGTCGAACACCACCTTGCGCTGCTGGCCCACCACGTCGCTTGCGATGTAGTCCTGCCCGGCCGGCACGCGCTGCACCAGGCCGTGGAACAGAGCCATATTGAGCGCCTGGGCCAGTTCCGCGCGTGTCACGGTGCCGGAAGCGGCTTGCTGCAGTCCGGGATGAACGTACATCTGCTCATGGATTTCTTGAACAGCTTCGGATGGCAGGACAGCAGAGAGCAGTTTATGGAGGTGGGTCATTTGAGGCGTATTTTGTGCAGATGAAGGCCGGATTTTCGGCAATTACGGTATCCGGGGCAAAGGATGAATTTCGATGCATGCATGAGATATATTCATGTGATGCGCCGAAAAATTCCTTCCACCCAGGCCCTGCTGGCTTTTGAAGCGGCCGCCCACCGCGGCAGCTTTACCTTGGCGGCGCAAGACTTGTCGGTGAGCCAGAGTGCGGTCAGCCACCAGATCCTGGGGCTGGAGCAGGAGCTGGACGTGAGCCTGTTTCGCCGCCTGCCGCGCCAGCTCGAGCTGACCGACGCCGGCCGCTCGCTGCTGGCGCGCGTCAGTCCGGCGCTGGATTCGCTGGAGGCCGCGATGCTGGACCTGGTCTCGTCCAAAGGCGAGGGTGGCACGCTGGAGCTCGGCGTGGTGCCGACGTTTGCCACCAAGTGGCTGATCCCGCGCATGCCGTCTTTCCTGAAGGCACACCCGCATGTGACCTTGAACCTGGCGACGCGCCTGCAGCCTTTTGATTTCTCGCTGACGGGGCTGGATGCCGCCATCCATTACGGCCGGCCCGACTGGCCGGGCACCGAGTCCGAATACCTGATGGGCGAAGACAGCGTGGTGGTCTGCAGCCCGGCGCTCATCAAGAAGCGCCAACTCCGCAAGCCGGCCGACGTGCTGAAGTTCACCTTGATCCACCAGAGCACGCGCCCGAACGCCTGGCGCGACTGGTTCCAGCTGGCCGGCATCGCCGACACGCAAAGCGCAGCCACCGGCCCCAAATACGAACTCTTTTCCATGATCGCCCAGGCCGTCAAGGCCGGCCTGGGCCTCGCCGTGCTGCCGCGTTTCCTGGTGGCCGATGACATCGCCGACGGCACGCTGGCCGTGCCCTTTGATCTCGCGCTGAGTTCAGACTTCGCCTACTACCTGGTCTGGCCCTCGCAGAAAACCAGCTGGCGGCCATTGGTGCAGCTGCGCGAATGGTTACGCGACCAAGCCGCCGCACCAACTCCTAATTCCTGAGGCCTCAGGCCTTGTCGGCGGGGGCCAAACTCTGCGCCGGCCTTCTCAAAGTGCTGTCAAACGGATTGATCTGCGCGCCTATGGCCGCGGCCTCGCGTTTGAGCAATTCGACCACCGTGGGCAGGCGGTCCGGGCTCAGGCGTGAGGAAATTGTGCCGACGCTGAGGGCGGCGACGGCGCGGCCGTCGCGGTCCAGCACCGGCACGCCGACACCGGCCATGCCATCGAGCAGGTTGGTGTTGCGCCCGGCGTAGCCGAGTTCGCGTACACGCTCGATTTCGGTGCGCAGGTAGACCTCGTCGTAGACGCCGAACTCGCGCACGCGCGGCAGGTTGTAGCGGATTACTTCCTCGCGCTCGGTCTCGGGCAGGAAGGCCAGGATGGCCAGGCTGCCCTGGCCCATGCCCAGCGCCACGCGCCCGCCGATGTCGCCGGTGAAGGAACGTATCGGGAAGGGGCCCTCGCTGCGGTCCAGGCAGACCGCGTCAAAGCCGCTGCGCACCAGCAAAAAGATGGTGTCGCCGAGGCTGGCGCACAGGCGCAGCATGGACGGCCGGCACAGGCCGCGCAGGTCCATGGAATTGCCGGCTTGCGCGGCCAATGCGAAAAATTCGATGCTCAGCCGGTACAGCTTGGAGGCCGCGTCCTGCTCCACCACGCGCTCGGCCACCAGGCTTTTCAGGATGCGGTGGGTGGTTGCCTGGGTCAGGCCCGTGGCTTTGGCGACGTGGGTGATGCGCCCGCCCTTGGCCTGGGTCGCGGCCAGCGCCCGGATGATGGAAAAGGCGCGCTGCACGCTGCTGGAGCTATTGTCTTCGTCTTTCACGGCCTCTCCTTTGGCGGAATCGATTTGATAATAAGTGTATATAAATTCCGTTAAACGGAATAAATCAAATAAAGATATCTCTATACGGAATAACCTATTGACGATTTTTTCCTACATGCCATAGCATGAAGTCATCAAGGTGTCACCGTTTTGTACGTCGTTTGGTATGTGCGGCGCTGGCCACCCCCTTGTTGCAGAGGTGCTCCCCATGTCCTTTTTGACCCTGGCGAACGTGAACAAGTCCTATGGCGCGACCCGCGCCGTGGCCGACATGAACCTGTCGGTGGACAAGGGCGAATTCGTCTCGCTGCTGGGCCCGTCGGGCTGCGGCAAGACCACGACCCTGCAGATGATCGCGGGCTTTTGTGAGGTGACTTCCGGGCAGGTCACGCTGGACGGCCGCGACATCACGCATGCCAAACCCAATTCGCGCGGCCTGGGCATCGTGTTCCAGAGCTATGCGCTGTTTCCGCACATGAGCGTTTACGACAACGTGAGCTTCGGCCTGGAGATGCGGCGTGTCGACAAGCAGGAGCGCGCCGAACGCGTGAAAGCCGCGCTCGCGCTGGTGCATCTGGAGGCGCATGCCGGCCGCTACCCGCGCGAGCTTTCGGGCGGGCAGCGCCAGCGCGTGGCCCTGGCCCGAGCCCTGGTCATAGAGCCGCCCGTGCTGCTGCTGGATGAGCCGCTGTCCAACCTTGACGCCAAGCTACGCGAGGAAATGCAGTTCGAGCTGCGGCAGATCCAGCGCAAGGTCGGCACCACCACGGTGATGGTCACGCACGACCAGACCGAGGCCATGTCCATCAGCGACCGCGTGGTCGTCATGGAGGCCGGCCGCGTGACGCAGATCGACCAGCCGCACCGGCTCTATGAATATCCGCAGACCCGCTTCATCTCGAATTTTGTCGGCAAGGCCAATCTGCTGGAAGGCCGTGTGACGGCTGCCGGCCCCTGGGCCACGGTGAAGGTCGGTGGCAATGTGCCGCTGGAGGTCGAGGCGCCCGGCGTGTCCGAAGGCGACGCCGTGGTGCTGAGCCTGCGCCCCGAAAAAATCCGCCTGGTGCCCGAGGCCCAAGGCCGCATAGGCGGCACGGTCAATGAGCGTTTTTTCCTGGGTAGCCAGTGGCTGTACCAGGTGTCTACCGCCGCCGGTGAACTCGCGGTGGTCTGCCCCAACGACGGTAGTACGCCTGCGGAGGAGGGCGCCAACGTGGGCCTGGACTGGACCGCGCAGCAGGTGCGCCTGCTGCCCGGCGCGCAAGGGGCGCCGGCATGAACAGCGCCGCTTTGGTGCCGGCAGTTGCGCCGGCCCGGGCCAGCGCTTCGCGCGCGCCCTGGCTGCTGTCGGCGCCGGCCTTCACGTTGTTCGCCTGCCTGCTGCTGGTGCCGCTGGCGCTCACCGCCGTGCTGTCCTTCCAGGTTTTCGACCATGCCACCGGCGTCAAGAACAGTTTCACGCTGGCGCATTACGCCGCCGTGCTGACGGACGACTACTACCACGGCATCTTCTGGCGCACGCTGTGGATTTCGGCGCTGACCACGTTGATCTGCGTGCTCGTGGGCGCGCCCGAAGCCTATGTGCTGAGCCGCATGCGCAGCCCCTGGCGTTCCATTTTGTTGCTGGTGGTGCTGGCGCCGCTGCTGGTGTCGGTGGTGGTGCGCGCTTTCGGCTGGAGCATGCTGCTGGGCCCCGAGGGCGTGGTCAACCAGGCCATGCGCGCCGTGGGCCTGCCGTCCATGCGCATTCTCTATACCGAAGCGGCCGTGGTCATCGCGCTGGTGCACGTGATGCTGCCATTCATGGTGATCCCGGTGTGGACCTCGCTGCAAAAGCTGGACCCGGGCGTGGAAGACGCGGCGCTGTCGCTGCAGGCCTCGCACTTCACCACCTTGCGCCGCATCATCTTTCCGCAGGTGCTGCCGGGCATTTTGTCGGGCAGCCTGATCGTCTTCGGCCTGAGCGCCAGCGCCTTCGCGATCCCGGGCCTGCTGGGCGGGCGCCGCCTGAAGATGGTGGCCACCGTGGTCTATGACGAATACCTGCACGAGCTCAACTGGCCGCTGGGCGCGGCCATCGCGCTGACTTTGCTGCTGGCCAACCTGGCCATCATGCTGAGCTACAACCGCGTGCTCGAACGCTCTTATAAAAAGTCCTTGGGATAAGGAGCGCACCATGTCCAAAAACGGCCCCCTCGCGCTGCTTTTCAATGCGCTGGTCATCACCTTCATGCTGGCGCCGCTGGTCATCGTCTGTGTGGTGGCCTTCACCCCCGGCAACACGCTGGCCATTCCGACCACGGAGTTTTCGCTGCGCTGGTTCCGCGCGGTGTTCGCGCATTCGGACTTCGTGCAGTCCTTCAAGAACAGCCTCTGGTTGGCCGCGATTTCGGCCACGCTGGCAACCGTGCTGGCCGTCCCGGCCGGACTGGCGATCGCGCGCCACAGCTTTCCGGGCCGCGATTTCCTCAATGGCCTGTTCCTGTCGCCGTTGATCATTCCTCACCTGGTGCTGGGTGTCGCGCTGCTGCGCACCTTTTCGCTGATAGGCGCGACCGGCAGCTTCTTCTGGCTGGCGCTGGCGCACGTGGTCATCATCACGCCATACGTGCTGCGCCTGGTGCTGGCCTCGGTGGAGGGAAGCGACCGCAGCGCCGAGCAGGCGGCCCTGTCGCTGGGCGCAAGCCAGGCGACGGTGTTCACCCGCGTCACGCTACCCATGATTTTGCCCGGCGTCACCGGCGGCTGGCTGCTGGCCTTCATCAACAGCTTTGACGAAGTGACCATGTCCATCTTCGTCACCGCGCCCTCGACCGTGACCCTGCCGGTGCGCATGTATATGTACGCGACCGAGTCCATAGACCCGCTGATGGCCGCGGTCTCGGCGCTCATGGTGGCGCTGACGGCGGTGGCCATGCTGGTGCTGGACCGCATCTACGGCCTTGACAAGATTCTCGTGGGACACAAATGAAGCCATCCGCCGAAGACCCCGGCCTTGCCGAACCACGCGGGCCATTGCTCCAGAGACTGGCCGAAGGCGGCCGCAAGCCCGTGGGTTTTGTGCTCAACGGGCAGCCGCTGACGGCGCTGGCCGGCGACACCGTGCTGACGGCGGTGCTCACGCACAGCGCGCGCCTGCGCTTCAGCGAATTCAGCGGTGAGCCGCGCGCCGGCTTTTGCCTGATGGGCGCCTGCCAGGATTGCTGGGTAGCCACCGAATCGGGCAAGCGCCTGCGCGCCTGCGGTACTTTTATCGAAGAAGGCATGCGGCTGGTGACCGGCGCGGAGGGCCTGGCATGAGCGTGCAGCCCGTAATTGTGGGCGCCGGCCCGGCCGGCGTGCGCGCGGCCCAGGCGCTGGTGGCGCACGGCCTGCGTCCGGTGGTGGTGGACGAAGCGCCGCGCTGGGGCGGGCAGATCTATCGCCAGCCGCCCGCGGGTTTCACGCGGCCCAAAGAGGCGCTCTATGGTTTTGAAGCCGCGCGCGCCGATGCGCTGCACGGCGCCATGGCCGGCATCCTGGACAAAGTCGATTACCGACCCGACACCCTGGTCTGGAGCGCCGAAGGCGGCAAGCTCGATTTGCTGCGCCACGGCGCCATGAGCACCTTGCCCTACAGCCACCTCATCGTCGCCACCGGCGCGACGGACCGCGTTCTGCCTTTCCCCGGCTGGACCTTGCCCGGCGTCTACACATTGGGCGCCGCGCAGGTGGCGCTCAAATTCCAGGGCTGCGCGATCGGCTCGCGTGTGATCTTTGCCGGCACCGGGCCGCTGCTGTATTTGATCGCCTACCAGTATGCGAAGGCGGGCGCCAACGTTGTTGCAGTGCTCGATACGGCAGGTTTCGCGGGCAAGCTCGCCGCCGTGCCCGCCATGCTGCGCCAGCCGGCGCTGCTGGCCAAAGGCATGTATTACCTGGGCTGGCTGCGCGCGCATGGGATCGCGGTGCACCAGGGCGTGGAGTTGGTCCGCGCCGAAGGCGGCGATCGAGTGCAGTCCATGCACTGGCGCAAGGCCGGCCGTGAACACCAGATTGCTTGCGATAGTGTCGGCTTTGGCTACGCGCTGCGGTCCGAGACGCAGTTGGCCGACCTGCTGGGCTGCAGCTTTCGTTATGACGGCCTGCAGCGCGGCGCGCTGCCCGAGCGCGACGCCGTGGGGCGCTCCAGCGTGGCGGGCGTCTACCTGGCCGGCGACGGCGCAGGCATCATGGGCGCGGACGCCGCCGAGTGGGCCGGCGAACGCGCTGCCCTGGCGCTGCTCGCGGATACCGGGCACCGCATCGACCTCACACGCGCGGCCTGGCTGGAGCGGCAGCTGGCGCGCACCGCGGCTTTTCGCCAGGGGCTGGAGCGCGCCTTTCCGTTTCCGGTGCATTGGGCCGCCAGCGCACCCGACGAGCTTGTGGTCTGCCGCTGCGAGGAAATCACGGCGGGCGAGTTGCGCCGCTGCGTGGCCGACACCGGCGCGCGCGAGATGAACCGCCTCAAGGCCTTGACGCGGGTCGGCATGGGCCGATGCCAGGGGCGGACCTGCGGCGTGGCGGCGGCCGAGATCCTCGCGCAGGCTTGCACCTTGCAGCCCGATGCCGTGGGCCGGCTGCGCGGGCAGTCACCCATCAAGCCGCTGCCGTTTTCGGCCACGGCCGCACCGGCGCCGCAGCAGGAGGCCGCATGATGGAGCGCATCACCGCCGACGTGGCGATTGTGGGCGGCGGCATCATGGGCGCGTCGGCCGCGCTGTTTTTGCGCCGCATGGGCTTTTCGGTCGTGCTGCTGGAGCGCGACCTTTGCGGTTCGCGCTCCAGCGGCGTGAACTACGGCGGCGTGCGCCGCCAAGGCCGGCCGCTGAGCCAGCTGCCGCTGTCGCAGCGCGCGCAGGGCCTGTGGGCGCGCCTGCCCGAACTCATAGGCATAGATGGCGAATACGTCCAGTCCGGCCATCTCAAGATCGCGCGCAGCGAGGCCGACCTGGCTTCGCTTGAAAGCTACCGCGAGCGCACGCAGGGCTGGGGCATGGACTTGCAGATGTTGTCTACGCGCGCCCTGCGCGAGCGCTGCCCCTGGCTGGGCCGGGCCGCCGTCGGCGCCTCGCTGTGCCCCGGCGACGGCCAGGCCAATCCGCGCCTGGTGTCGCCGGCCTTCGCATTGGCCGCGCGCAACCTGGGCGCCCACATCCGCGAGCAGACCCGTGTGGACGAGGTCGCGCACGACGGCGAGCTGTTTGTGCTGCGCTCGGGCGAGGTGCTGGAAGTGCGCGCCAAACATTTGCTCAACTGCGCCGGCGCCTGGGCCGACCGCATTGCCGCGCAATTCGGCGAGACCGTGCCCATGGAGGCCGGCCACCCCGAGATGGCGGTGACCGAGCCGCTGCCTGTGTTCATGGACCTGAGCCTGGGCGTGGAGGGCGGCGGCGTCTACGCCCGGCAAGTGGCGCGCGGCAACTGCGTCATAGGCGGCGGCCGGGGTTATGCGCTGGACGAGCAGCGCGCCCGTGCGCAGCGCAGCGGCCTGTCCGGCCTGATGCAGCAGACCGTCGAGCTGCTGCCTGCGCTGAAAAACGCCCACATCATCCGCACCTGGAGCGGCACCGAGGGCTACCTGCCGGACCGACTGCCGGTGCTGGGCCCCAGCGCCACCACACCGGGCCTGATTCATGCATTCGGTTTTGCCGGCGGCGGCTTCCAGCTGGGGCCGGGTGTCGGCGCGGTGCTGGCCGACCTGGTCTGCGAAGGCCGCAGCGCCACGCCGATTGAAGCTTTTTCGATTCAACGTTTTCCTCCAAGCCCGAGTGCGGCAACCACCGGGCCTGCCTCTTCCGCCGTTGTCTAGCCATCTTCCTTTCACTGCCATTTCTTTCACCCACGCCACCAGGAGCTTTCCATGAACACCTCCCCACGATTCCTGACCGCACGCGCTACCGCGGTATCGCTTGCCGTTCTTGCAGCGAGCTTCGCCGGCGGCAACGCCATGGCCCAAACCAAGACGCTGTACATCGGCATGAACGGCGGCACCATGGAAAAAACCTACACCGAACACGTCTTCGGCGCCTTCGAGAAAGCCAACAACGTCAAGGTCGTGGTCGTGCCCGGCACCTCCTCGGACATCCTTGCCAAGGCGCAGGCCAACAAGGACAACCCGCAGATGCACGTGATGTTCCTGGACGACGGCATCATGTACCGCGCCATCGGCATGGGCTTGTGCGAAAAAATGCAGGCCGGCCCGGCTCTGAACGATTTGTTCCCGACCGCGCGCTTCAAGGGCGACATGGCCGCCGGCGTCAACATCGGCATGACCGGCATCGCCTACAACAAGAAGATGTTCACCGAAAAAGGCTGGACGCCGCCCACCTCGTGGATGGACATGGCCAACCCCAAGTACAAGGGCAAGGTGGTGTTCCAGTCGCTGTCTTCGTCGACCTTCGGCCTGCACGGCTTCCTGCTGTTCAACCGCATCCAGGGCGGCAACGACAAGAACGTGGAGCCCGGTTTCAAGGCCTGGCCCACGACCATAGGCCCCAATGTGCTCGAGTACATCCCGAGCTCCGCCAAGCTCGCTGAAATGGTGCAGACCGGCGAGGCCGCGATGTTCCCGCTCACGCCCACCGCTGTCGGCGTGCTCAAAGACAAGGGCCTGCCCGTGGAATACGTGCAGCCCAAGGAAGGCTCGGCTGTGCTGACCGTCGGTGAATGCGTGATTGCCAAAAACAGCGAACCCGCGCTGGCCCACAAGCTGGCCCAGTACCTGCTGTCGCCCGAAGCCCAGGCCGCGGCGCTGGAGTTCGGCGACCAGATTCCGTCCAACCCGAAGACCAAGGCCAGCGGCAAGGCCGCCGCGCTGGTGACCCAGATGAACGAATACATGAAAACCGCCATCGCCGTGGATTGGGACGTGATCAACGAAAACCGCCCGGCCTGGAACGCGCGCTGGAACAAGACGGTCGAGCGCTGATTTTTTCCGCGGATCTGCGCATCTGCGCGGAGGCCCCAGAACCCGAAGCCGGCTTGCCCGCTTCGGGTTTTTCTTTGGCGCCGCCTTTTAACGCCGCTGGCGCAGCAGGCGCAAGCCGTTGCCCACCACCAACAGGCTGGCGCCCATGTCGGCGAACACCGCCATCCACATGGTGGCCGTGCCGAACACGGCGAGGACCAGGAAGACGCTTTTGATGCCCAGGGCCAGGCTGATGTTCTGCCACAGGATGGCGTGCGTGCGTTGTGACAGGCGCACGGTCTCGGCGACGCGCTCCAGGTTGTCGTTCATGATGACCACGTCGGCCGCTTCCATGGCAGTGTCGGAACCCGCCGCGCCCATGGCGAAGCCGATGTCGGCCTGGGCCAGCGCGGGCGCGTCGTTGATGCCGTCGCCCGTCATGCCGGTGGCGCCGTAGCGTTGCTGCATCTCGCGGATCGCATCCAGCTTGGCCTCGGGCAGCAGGTCGCCGCGAGCGTCTTCTATGCCGGCCTGGGCCGCGATGGCGCACGCCGTGGCGTTGTTGTCGCCGGTCAGCATCACGGGCGTGACACCCAGCGCCTTGAGGTCGGTGATGGCTTGGCGCGAGCTTTCCTTGATGGTGTCGGCCACGGCGAACAGCGCCAGTACGCGGGAGTCATCGGCGAGCAGGGTCACGGTGCGGCCCTGTTGTTCATGCCGTGACAACTCGGCCTCAAGCTCTGTGCTGCACAGCCCCAGCTCATGCACGAGGCGGTGGTTGCCCAGTACCAGGTGCCGGCCCGCGATGGCGCCTTCCGTGCCGCGCCCAGGCAGGGCCTTGAAGTTCTGTACTTCGGCAGGCTCGGTGTTCAAGCCCACGGCGATGGCTTTGGACACCGGATGGTCGGAGCGCGCGGCCATGTCGGCAGCCAGCTGCGTGAGGGATGCTTCTCCGGCATCGCCCCAGGCGCGCCAGTCCACGAGCTGCGGTTTGCCTTCGGTGATGGTGCCGGTCTTGTCGAGCGCGACGGCCTTGAGCAGGCGTGCCTGCTCAAGATAAGTGCCGCCCTTGATGAGGATGCCGCGCCGCGCGGCGGCCGACAGGCCGCTGACGACGGTGACCGGCGTGGAAATCACCAGCGCGCAGGGGCAGGCGATCACCAGCAGTACCAGTGCTTTGTAGAGCGAATCCTGCCAGGTGATTCCGGCGAGCAGCGGCATCAGCAGCGCCACTGCGACGGCGATCACGAACACGGCCGGTGTATAGACCGCGGCAAAGCGGTCGACAAAACGCTGCGTGGGTGCGCGGCTGCCCTGGGCCTGCTCCACCGCATGGATGATGCGGGCCAGCGTGGTGTTGCCGGCCGCCGCGGTGACGCGCATTTCGATCTCGCCGGTTTCATTGATGGTGCCGGCGAAGACGGCGTCGCCGGCCTCTTTGTCGACGGGAATGCTTTCGCCGGTGATGGGTGCCTGGTTGACGGCGCTGCTGCCCCGGGTGACGAGGCCGTCCAGCGGCACGCGCTCGCCGGGGCGTATGCGCACCAGAGCTTGCAGCGGCACGGCGGTCACCGGCGTGATGGTCCAGGCGCCGTCTTCACCTTGCATCAGCGCCTGTTCGGGCGCCATGTCCAGCAGGCCTTTGATCGCATTGCGGGCGCGATCCACGGCGCGGGCTTCGATCAACTCGGCAATTGCATACAGCGCCATCACCATGGCGGCTTCCGGCCATTGGCCGATCAGGAAGGCGCCGGTGACGGCCACCGACATCAGCGCGTTGATGTTGAGCCTGCCGCGCAGCAGGGCGGCCAAGCCTTTTTTATAGGTATCGAGGCCGGCCAGGGCAATCGCCGCGGCCGCGACCGCCATGCCGGCGATTTTCCAGGCCATCAGTTCGGGTGCAAAAAATGAAACAGTTTCCGCGCCAACCGCCAGCACCAGCGCGGCGACGAGGCGTGCGGCGCCGCCGCCAAAGCCGCTGTCATGGCTGTGATCGTGTCCGTGCCCTTCATGGCCTTCCGCTTTCGGGCTGGTGGCCTGGGCCGGCTGCGGGTCAAACCCGGCCCGGCGTATCGCATCCAGGGCCGGCGCATAGGCTTCTTCGCTGGCGTCTATCCTGAGCGTGCGCGCCCCCAGCTGGAAGCCCAGCGAGCGTATGCCGGTAACGGGTTCCAGGGCGCGGCGTATGTCGGATTCCTCGGCGCTGCAGTCCATGGTCGCGATGCGGAACAAGCGCCCCGCGGCGCCGGCCGGGACGGCTGCCGCGGGCAGGCTTGCGTGCGCGGCATGGGCGCTGCCGCAGCAGTCGCCGGTAGGGCCTTTGAGGCCGGAAACTGGGGTTTTTTCAGGTTTCATGGCTTAATTGGAAACCCTGTAGCGGCCTTAGAGTCAAGCGCGATTGGCGAGTGACCCTGCCGCGATGTCGGGACGATGTTCAAGGAGGTCGCCATGAAAATCGGAGAGCTGGCCAAAACCGCCCAGACCCAGACGGAAACCATACGTTACTACGAGCGCGAGGGCTTGCTGCCTGAAGCGGCGCGCACCGAGGCCAATTACCGCATCTACGACGAAAGCCATGTGCAGCGCCTGGCCTTCATACGCCACTGCCGCTCGCTGGACATGACGCTGGCCGAGATCCGCACCCTGCTGAACTTCAAGGACGCGCCCGCCGGCAGCTGCGCCGACGTCAACACCTTGCTGGACGAACACATCAGCCATGTCGCCACGCGCATACGCGAGCTCAAGGCGCTGGAAAAAGACCTCAAGATGCTGCGTGAGCAGTGCGCCAGCGACCAGGGCGCCGATGACTGCGGCATCCTCAGCGGCCTGGAAAAAGCCGCCTTGCGGCAAAGCCAGAACCGTACACCTGTTGTGGAGCGCGGCCATGCGGCGCACATCCACGGCGCGCACCCGCAGGTGGGCGCGCCCGGCAAAGAAGGCGGCGCCGGGCCCGCCGCCGGCAAGGCGGGCCGAGTGCCCAAGTGACCCGACCCGGGGCGCGGTATTTTTACAAAGCGCTTGCTTGCTAAAAATACCGGGTTTTGCTATGGTCCGTCCTTATGGAAAAACCCGCCGCGCGTTCGCGCCTCGCCAAACGTGCCCATTCACCCCCGAAAACCGCGGCCGCAGGCGCTGAAAAACGCCCGCGCGGCCGCCCGCGCAAAACCCTGGACGAGCGCGACGACGGCAACCGCCGCATCGAACTCGTCAACGCCGCCGCCCGGTTGTTCCGGAAGAAAGGCTTCAACGCCACCAGCACGCGCGACATCGCGGCGGCGGTCGGCATGCACAGCGGCTCGCCCTTCTACCACTTCAAAAGCAAGGGCGCGCTGCTCTACGCGGTGATGGAGGAGGGCATGCGCTCGGCCCTGCAGCGACAGGCCGCGGCCCTGGAAGCGGCCGGCTTGCCCGCCGATGACGCACCGGCTTTGCTGCGGCTGTTGATACGCAGCCACTTCGGTGTGCTGCTGGGTCCCGGCAGCGATTTCATCCCGGTCATGCTCTACGAGTCGCGCTCCATCACCACCCGGCAGCGCGCGCTGTTGACCAAGCTGCAAAGCGACTACGAAGCCGTCTGGGAGCCCGTGCTGCAGGCCCTGGCCGGGGCAGGGCAGCTCAAGGGGCCCGTGAAGCTGGCGCGTCTGCTGATGTTCGGCGCGCTCAACTGGTCGGTGCAGTGGTTTGACGCCAGGCAGGCCGCCACACTGGACGACCTGACCGACGCGGCCATGGCGCTTTTCATTCACGCCCCGGCGCCGGGCAAAACCGCCTCATCAAAGGCTTTGCCATGAGCTACCAATCGGTTTTCCAGCCCGGCCTGTTTGCCGGCCAGGTCATCGTCGTCACCGGCGGCGGTTCCGGCATAGGCCGTTGCATCGCGCACGAGCTCGCCGCGCTCGGCGCCCACGTGGTGCTGATAGGCCGGCAGGTCGTCAAGCTTCACGACGTGACCGGCGAGATCGCGGCGCAAGGCGGCCGTGTCAGCTTCCACCCCTGCGACATACGCCAGGAGGAAGCCGTCAGGACCACCATCACCGCCATCGTGGTGGCCCAGGGCCGCATCGACGGACTGGTCAACAACGCCGGCGGCCAGTACATCACGCCGCTGGAGGCCATCAGCGCCAAGGGCTGGGAGGCCGTCATCAACACCAACCTGACCGGAGGCTTCCTGATGTCGCGCGAGTGCTACCTGCAGGCCATGCGGGACAAGGGCGGCAGCATCGTCAACATCGTGGCCGACATGTGGGGCTCCATGCCCAGCATGGGCCACAGCGGCGCGGCGCGCGCCGGCATGGTGAGCTTCACCGAAACCGCGGCGGCCGAATGGGCCAGAAGCGGCGTGCGCGTGAACGCGGTGGCGCCCGGCTACATCGCCTCCAGCGGCATGGACCATTACCCGCCCGAGGCCGGCCCCATGCTGCGCGAGATGCGCCACACCGTGCCGCTGGGCCGTTTCGGCACCGAAAGCGAGACCTCGGCAGCCGTGGTGTTCCTGCTCAGCAAGGCGGCCAATTTCATCAGCGGCAGCACGCTGCGYRTGGACGGCGCCMGGCCCCAGGTGCGCATGGGCTGGCCCCAGCAGCGGCCCGATGACCAAGTGCTGCAGCGTGAGGCCGTCAAGCCCTTCGACGGTTTCCACCTCGCCGAAACACCGAAAGTCTTCCAGTCATGACACTGTTCCAGTCCGCGTGGAATGCGCAGTCGCCGCAGGCCGTGCAGCGGCGGGACGCCATGCTCGCGCGCATCGCGGCGCTGCGCGCGCTAGAAGAACGCAGCGCCGCCGCTTCGGCGAAGTCGCGACCCGCCTTTGACAAGCGCGGCCAGCTGCTGCCGCGCGAACGTGTGGCGCTGCTGCTGGACGCCGGTGCGCCCTGGCTGCCGCTGTGTTCGCTGGCGGGCTACCTGCAGGACAGCAAGGAGGCTGCCAACTCGGTGCCAGGCGGCGGCGTAGTGGCCGGCATCGGTTTTGTCAGCGGGGTGCGCTGCATGGTGGTGGCCAGCGATTCGGGCATAGAAGCCGGTGCCGTGCAAGCCATGGGACTGGAAAAAATCCTGCGCGTGCAGGAGATCGCGCTGCAGGGCAAGCTGCCCTTCATCCACCTGGTGGAAAGCGCGGGCGCCAACCTCATGCGCTACCGGGTCGAGGGTTTTGTGCAGGGCGGCGCGCTGTTCCGCAACCTGGCGCGCCTGTCGGCGGCCGGCATTCCCGTGATCACCGTGCAGCACGGCTCGGGCACGGCGGGCGGAGCCTACATGCCGGGCCTGAGCGACGTCGTCATCATGGTGCGCGACCGCTCGCGCGCCTTCCTGGCCGGGCCGCCGCTGCTGATGGCCGCCACCGGCGAAGTGGCGACCGAAGAGGAACTGGGCGGCGCGCTCATGCACACCACCGTATCCGGCCTGGGCGAGCAACTGGCTGAAGACGACCGCGAGGCGCTGGGCCTGGCGCGTGAGGTGGTGGCGCGCACGGCGTGGGCGCAGGCAGCCTCCGCAAGCCTGGCGCGTGAACCGCTGTACCCGGCGCAAGAGCTGTTGGGCTTGGTGCCGGACGACCTGCGCCAGCCGCTGGATATGCAGGAACTGATCGCGCGGCTGGTGGATGGCTCGGACTTCCTGCCCTTCAAGGCCTTGTATGGCGCGGCCACTGTCTGCGTTCAGGCGTCCCTGGGCGGCCATGCTGTCGGCATTCTCGGCAACAACGGCCCCATCGATGTGGCCGGGGCCAACAAGGCCACCCATTTCATCCAGCTGATGTGCCAGCTGGGCCATCCCATCATCTACCTGCAGAACACCACCGGTTATATGGTGGGCAAGGAGAGCGAGCAGGCCGGCATGATCAAGCACGGCTCCAAGATGATCCAGGCCGTCACCAACGCCACGGTGCCGCAGATCACCATCCAGTGCGGCGCGTCCTTCGGCGCCGGCAACTACGGCATGTGCGGCCGCGCTTATGCGCCGCGTTTTCTCTTCAGCTGGCCCAGCGCCAGAACGGCCGTCATGGRCGGCGAGCAGGCCGCGCGCACCATGCAAATCGTCGGCGAGGCGGCGTTGGCGCGCAAAGGCATAGCGCCTGACCCGGTCCAGTCGCAGGCCCAGTACGACAAGATCGTCGCGATGTTCGAGGCCCAGGCCGATGTGTTCTACACCTCGGGCCTGGTGCTGGACGACGGCGTGATAGACCCGCGCGACACACGCGCCGTGCTGGCCTTATGTCTGGACATCTGTGCCCAGGCCGAGGCGCGGCGGCTCAGGCCCTTGCAGTTCGGCGTGGCGCGCATGTAGGCCACCCCGCAATAAAAAAGAAACGGAGACAAATATGCAATACAGCCACGAACATCTGGAAATCCAGAAAACCCTCAAACGTTTCATAGACGCCGAGATCAACCCGCATGTCGACGACTGGGAGGCGGCCGAAATATTCCCGGCGCACGAGGTCTTCAAGAAACTCGGCAAGCTGGGCCTGCTGGGCCTGACCAAACCCGAAGCGTACGGCGGCGCCGGCCTTGATTATTCCTATGGCGTAGCCATGGCCGAAGCGCTGGGCCACATTGACTGCGGTGGCGTACCCATGGCCATCGGCGTGCAGACCGATATGTGCACACCGGCGCTGGCGCGCTTCGGCAGCGACGAGCTCAAGCGCGAGTTCCTGGCGCCCGCGATTGCCGGCGACACTGTGGGCTGCATAGGCGTAAGCGAGCCCGGCGCGGGCAGCGACGTGGCCTCCATCAAAAGCCACGCGCGCAAGGACGGCGGCGACTACGTCATCAGCGGCCAGAAGATGTGGATCACCAACAGCCTGCAGGCCGACTGGATGTGCATGCTGGTCAACACCGGCGAAGGGCCGGCGCACAAAAACAAAAGCCTGGTGATGGTGCCCATGCGTGAAGGCGGCAAGCTTCGCAAAGGCATTGAAGCGGCGAAGAAAATCAAAAAAATCGGCATGAACTCATCAGACACCGGCCTGATTTATTTTGACGAAGTGCGTGTGCCGCAGCGCTACCTCATCGGCAGCGAGGGCTCGGGTTTTGCCTACCAGATGATGCAGTTCCAGGAGGAGCGCCTCTGGTGCGCGGCCAGCTGCATACAGTCGCTCTCCAACTGCATCGAATGGACGGTCGAATGGGCGCATGAACGCAAGCTCTTCGGCGCCGCGCTGGCCGACCAGCAATGGGTGCAGTTCAAGCTGGCCGAGATGAAAACCGAGGTCGAAAGCCTGCGCGCCATGACTTACCGCGCTTGCGAGCTTTATGTGCAGGGCCAGGACGTGACCGAACTCGCTTCCATGGCCAAGCTCAAGGCCGGGCGGCTCAACCGCCTGGTGCCCGACACCTGCCTGCAGTTCTGGGGCGGCATGGGCTACACCTGGGAGAACAAGGTCGCGCGCATGTTCCGCGACGGCCGGCTGGCCTCCATAGGCGGCGGCGCCGACGAAGTCATGATGGGCATCATCGCCAAGATGATGGGCGTGGCCAAGTCCTCCAGGAAGCCTGCGTGACCGCCATGAACAAGCTGCTGGATGTGGTGCGCGAAGGCGCAACCGAGACCTGGATATTGAACGACCCGGCCACGCGTAACGCCTTGAGCGATGCGATGGTGGAAGCCCTGCAGGCCGCCTGCGAGCGCGCGGCAAAAGACCTTTCGCTGCGCTTTGTGGTGCTGGCCGGAGCCGGCGGCGCTTTTTGCACGGGCGGCAGCCTGGGTGGTTTTTCCGAGGCCATAGGCCAGGCCCTGCCACCGGGCGCGGCGGACCCGCTGGTCGCGATGAACCGCCGCTTCGGCACGCTGCTGCAATCCTTGAGCAAGCTGCCGCAAGTGCTGGTGGCCGTGGTCAACGGCCCGGCCATGGGCGGCGGCCTGGGCCTGGTGTGCTGCGCCGACTTTGTGCTGGCCGGCTATCGCGCGGTGCTGGCGGCGCCCGAGGTGACGCTGGGCATTGCCCCCGCGCAGATCGCGCCCTTTGTGCTCAAGCGCCTGGGCGACCGCGCCGCGCGGCAATGCCTGCTGACAGGCCGCCGGTGGACGGCATGGGAAGCCCTGCAACTGGGCCTGGTGGATGAAGTGCATGCCGGCGATGAATTGCCGGCTGCCTTGCAGGCCTTGCTGGCGCGCCTCGGCCAGGCCGGGCCGCGCGCGCTGGCCGCCACCAAGGAATTGCTGTCGGCATCGCAGGGCCAGCCGGACGTGCTGGACCAGGCGGCCGCCCTGTTTGCCGGCGGCCTGCGCGGCGCCGAGGCGGCCGAAGGGCTGCGGGCTTTTGCGCGCAAAGCCGAGCCGGAATGGGCCGCATGACAAAAATCCGTCGCCTGCTGGTGGCGAATCGCGGCGAGATCGCCCGCCGCATTCTGCGCACCGCCCACGCCATGGGCATGCAGACGGTGGCGGTGTATTCAGACGCCGATGCCGGTGCGCTGCACGTGCGCGAGGCCGGCATGGCGTGTGCCCTGGGCGGCGATGCCTCGGCCGATTCCTATTTGCGGATCGACAAGCTGATCGCCGCGGCGCAGGACAGCGGTGCCGACGCGGTGCATCCCGGCTACGGCTTCCTCAGCGAGAACGCGGCCTTTGCCGAGGCGGTGATCGCGGCGGGGCTGGTGTGGGTGGGGCCGCCGCCGGCCGCGATGCGGCAGCTGGGCAGCAAAGCCGCCGCCAAACAGCTGGCGCAGGTGCGAGGCGTGCCCTGTCTGCCGGGCTACCAGGGTGATGAGCAGTCGGACGCAAGCTTTGAAACCGAGGCCGGCCGCATCGGCTACCCGCTGATGGTCAAGGCCGTGGCGGGCGGCGGCGGGCGTGGCATGCGGCTGGTGTTGTCAGCCGAGGATTTGCCGTCGGCCCTGCGCAGCGCACGCTCTGAGGCTGCGTCGGCCTTCGGCAGTGAAGAACTGCTGATCGAAAAAGCCTTGATGAACCCACGCCATGTCGAGGTGCAGGTGTTTGCCGATGGCCATGGCGCTTGCATCCATCTTGGCGAGCGCGACTGCTCGGTGCAGCGGCGCCACCAGAAGCTCATTGAAGAAACGCCGAGTCCCGCCGTCGATGCAGCATTGCGCGCGCGCATGTGCGCCGCCGCCGTGGCGCTCGCGCAGGCGGCGGGTTATGTGGGCGCGGGCACGGTGGAGTTCCTCGTGGAAGGTGGTGACTTGAGCGCCGCCGGGCCGCCCCAAGGCGCGAGGGCCCCCGAGGGGCTGGAGCCTGCGGCTCCAAACCTGCTTGAGCAGGTTTGGACAGGCGAGAGAGGCGAAGCGTCTCGCGAGCCGCGGCCTGCAAGGCCTCGCGCAGCACACGAAGTGGCAAGCGTGGGGGCTAGTTTCTTTTTGATGGAGATGAACACGCGCCTGCAGGTCGAGCACCCTGTGACCGAAGCGGTCACCGGACTGGACTTGGTCGAATGGCAGCTGCGCATCGCCCAGGGCGAGGCCTTGCCGCTGGCCCAGGAGGACGTGGTGTTTACGGGCCATGCCATCGAAGTGCGACTGTGTGCGGAAGACGAAGACTTCAGGCCGCACGCCGGCACGGTCCGGCGCTTTCGCGAGCCGGGCGGCGTTCGCTTCGACCATGCGCTGTTCGAAGGCCTGGTGGTGCCGCCGCATTACGACTCCATGCTGGGCAAGCTGGTGGTGCATGCGGCTACGCGCGAGAAGGCGGTCGACAGCCTCCTCGCGGCGCTGGGCCGTACCGAGGTGCTGGGCCTGCCGACCAACCGGGCATTTCTGGCCGCCTGCCTGGGCCATCCGGTGTTTCGTGCCGGTGATGCGCTGATTCCTTTCCTGGCGAAGCACGGCGCTGCTTTGAGAACAGGACTGCGGAAAGCGCAGGAAGATGCGTTTGCTCCTCTGGGACTTGCGGCGCTTTTCCCCGGGGCCGGAACCGACCTGCCGTGCCCCTTCCCCAAGCCACTGAGGTTGCGGCACGGCGACCAGGTGCTGGACCTGCGCGTGCGCGAAGCGGGCCGGGGACGCCTGGAGATCGAGGCCGGCGGTCGGACCTCGCCGGCGGCGATGGCTGCGGGAGAGGGCGCCACCACGGTGCAGATCGGTGGCACGCAGCGGCGCGTGGTGGCCATGCGCCTTCAGGACGCTGTGGGACAGGCCGCCTCGCGCTGGCATGTGCAGGCGGACGGCGTCGACCTTTTCATCGAAGACGCGAGCTTTGACGCCGCGGCTGCCGGCGCTGCAGCCGCATCGCGCGAGTTGCGCGCAGCGTTTAACGGCAAGGTCATCGCGGTGCATGCAGTCCCCGGCCAGGCCGTGCGGCGCGGCGATACCCTGCTGGTGATCGAGTCCATGAAGCTCGAACACGCGGTCAATGCCCCGCACGATGCGGTGCTGGCGGCCGTGATGGTGGAGCCTGGCCAGCAGGCCGCGCCCGGCCAGGWGCTGCTGAGGTTTGAGGCATGAAGGCGCCACACCCGGCCCATGGCGAGGACCAGGAGGCCATCGCCGCGATGGCCGAAACTGTTCAACGTTTTGCCGAGCGCGAGATCGCGCCCCATGCCACGGCGTGGGACGATGCCGGCGAGTTTCCTCGTGCGCTTTATACGCAGGCGGCCGAACTGGGTTTGCTGGGCCTGGGCTATCCCGAGGCGCTGGGCGGCACACCGGCTTCCTGGCGGCTGCGCAACGCGGTCACGCTGGCCCTGTGCCGTTACGGCGGCAGCGGCGGCGTGATGGCCAGCCTCTTTTCCCACAACATCGCGCTACCGCCCGTGCTGCACCACGGCAGCCCTGACCTGCAGCAAGAGGTCATCACACCCGTGCTGCGCGGCGAAAAAAACGCGGCGCTGGCCGTCACCGAACCCGGCGGCGGTTCCGACGTGGCCGCGCTGCGCAGCACCGCGCGGCGCGACGGCGGCGACTATGTCATCGATGGCGAGAAGGTGTTTATCACCTCGGGCATGCGCGCCGATTTCCTGACCGTAGCCGTGCGCACCGGTGAGGCCAAGGGCCCCGCAGGCATCTCCTTGCTGGTTGTGCCGGGCGATGTGGTGGGCCTGTCGCGCAGCCCTTTGCAGAAGATGGGCTGGTGGTGTTCGGACACGGCGCATCTGCGCTTTGACAAGGTGCGCGTGCCGGCCCGTTACCTGATCGGCGAGGAGGGTACGGGCTTTCGCATGGTCATGGGAAACTTCAACGGCGAGCGCATGGCACTGGCCGTGGCCGCGCTGGGTTTTGCCGAAGCCTGCTACGACGAGGCGCTGGACTGGGCGCGCCAGCGAAAGACTTTCGGCGCGGCGCTGGTCGAGCGCCAGGTGGTGCGCCACAAGCTGGTCGACATGCAGATGCGCATCGCCTCCACGCGAGCCTGGGCGGACGCGCTGGCCGCGCGCGCCGATGCCGGCGAGGAGGCATCAGGCAATGCCGGCTGGGTGGCCGAGGTCTGTTTGCTGAAGAACCACGCCACCCAAACCATGCAGTTCTGCGCCGACCAGGCGGTGCAGATACTGGGCGGCATGGGCTATATGCGCGGCACCAAGAGCGAACGCATTTACCGCGAGGTCAAGGTCATGATGATAGGCGGCGGTGCCGAGGAAATCATGAAGGACCTCGCTGCACGACAATTAGGCCTATGACCAAAGCACAGCTCATCTCTCAAGGCGCAATTCAATTCGAGCCGGAATTCGTCGCCTCACTCAAGAACTTGTTCGAGGAAAAAATCGTCTTCAACAAGCTGCTGGGGCTGAAGATCACCTCGGTGACGGCTGAAAGGGTCACGGCGCGTATCGACATGCGCAATGAGTTGATAGGCCACTATGCGCACAACCGCATTCACGGCGGTGTGATCAGCGCCGGGCTGGACGCCATGGGTGGGCTGGCGGTGATGGCGGCGATAGGCGCGCGCCATATGGATGAGACGCCGGTGCAGCGGCTGCAACGTTTCGCCAAGCTGGGGACTATAGATTTGCGGATCGACTATCTGCGGCCGGGGATTAGTGATTATTTTGAGCTTCGGGCTGAGGTGATGAGGCTTGGTTCGCGGGTGGCGAGTACGCGGATGGAGTTTCTGGGTTCGGACGGGAAGCTGTTTTCGACTGGGGCTGGGGCTTATATCGTTTCTTAGCCGTCTTGCTCCGGCGGTGCGCTCGCTGCTGAGGGTTGCTGGCCGGGGTCGCCCGGCGGCGACTCACTTTTCTTTGCTTCGCCAAAGAAAAGTAAGCAAAAGAAAGGCGACCCGCAGTCTGGGTCCCTACGCTTCGCTTCGGGCAACCTGCGGTGCTCGAGCCAAGCGGGGTCTGGCTAAACTCG